>CAMCUG010000171.1 GCA_945878835.1 Chryseobacterium gleum
TGAATGTAAGACGCCCACAACGAACCTCCCTTCCACTGCACTTGCTGAGTCCAATCGCGGTATTGAAGCGAAGTAACGCTTGCAGTAGGGTTAATTTGAACGAGCGCCCTGCGCATTTGCAACGAGCCGTTTACAAAAGCGTTAACGAGACTTGTTTGAATTTGGCTTGAAGCTACATAGCTTGAATATTCTTGATTGGATAGCGTAACAGAAACGCCTTGCTTAGACTGAAAATGCATGAAAGAAAAAACACTTTTGCGCTTTCCTTCACAATAAAACGTCGATTGAAAAAGGTCGTCACACTGATTTGCATTCAAGTTACCTACTCCACCCATAACAGAAGGCAACAAGGCGTATCGGTTAACTGCCATGGTGTTGAAGTAATACGTTCTTTTCTTTCCTTCAAAAACAAGATTGCTCTGCACACCTTGTGTCATGTTGTTGTTATTCGTTTGAGTAACCAAAGGGGCTTCCCATTGCTGAATATCTCTGTAACTGAATCTGTTTTCATTTCGTGATTGAAATGCTCGAATGCTCCATTTCCCTCTAGCTCGTTTTTTTGAAACAGCCATTCCGTAAAAAATATTCTGTAAGGAGTTGACTGTACTTTCAACAGAGATTTCGTTTTTTGTGGCAACACTTGATTCTAATCTAAGCGTTGCGGCTAGACCTACATTCCGCTGAAAGCCACTAAAGTTCCGTTCTCCGAGCGAAGCCGATTGAATAAAGAATGAAGGAATAAGCGAGAGATCGGCCATACCTAGTGTTGGCGAATTCAAGACCGCTCCGTTTAATTCAACCGTAACATAGTTTGAACTCATTCCTCCTAGACGGAAAGAAGCGATGGATCCAGGCGCTCCGTAGGTGTTCACCATACCAATACCCGAACGTTGCAACGTGGTAGCAATGTCTAGAGATGAAGAATGGAGTAAAAGAGTAGAATCTACTGCGTGCAGTTCATCTGCTTTCAAGCTGCGCTCGGATATAATCTCCAAAGGCATTATGGAAACATGCGGCAGTGAGTCTTGCGCAAGCAAAACAAAAGGCAACAGCAACAATAAGACAGCACAAAGTTTTTTCTTCATAGTCCTGTTCTCGCTTGGCCCCGAGCGATGATGGGGTTAATACACTTGGCAGGTCTTCTGACTTATCTCTCGGTTGCGCGCCTTCCCGTTTTCACAGTGGCTTTGAGTGGCAATCGTTTTCATTCTTTCGAATGAGAGCTTTACAGCTGCGGGCACAGTTCGCGATTTTCGCGCGATTCCCTTTTCACAATGAACTTCTCCATTGACCAAATGCAATGCAAATGTAGTAAATCTTTGCTTCTATCCTATTTTTGAAATATGATTCGTTTTATCCTAGCGCTATTCCTCTGTCTGATTGCCTTCACTTCATCTGCTCAACCGATGATGAAAGACTCGGTGGACATTAGCGTGCTCTCTGCTCAAGACCAAGCCCGTATAAAATCGATTGCGTCGAAATTGAATCTTTCTCAACAGCAGCATTTGTTGATACCCTCCATCTTCGTTCACTATCACGGGCTTATTGAAGATCAGAAAAAAATCATGGACACCGTTGCTGAACAACCTTCTGTGAATGAAGAAGAGCGTTTGAAAGATTTGAATGCACGATCTGAATTTGTAAAAAAACTTCGCGAAGAACGTGACTTAAATGTAGAGCTAGCGCTGACTCCAGAACAAAAAGAAATCTACCTCACTCAAATTAAAATAGCCAAACCGCAAGTGCTTCACTTTGGCGTTCACGACCGAATGAACTGTCCGGTTTGCGTTTCTCCTACTACTGCACCATGAACAAAATACACGCTTACCTTTCTGCATTTCTCCTTTCCTGCATAACGCTTGGATCATGCGTCATAGCCCATATTCCACCCAATGAGAATCCGGAGGATTATAAACCAGCACCCGTTTCGAATAAACCGAACAGTCATTCGGTTCAGGTGCCAAATGTTGAAGTAAAAGATAGTCAAAGCAAAAAATTCAATGTAAATGTGTTCACCGGAACGGGCGGACATGGACACACCTTTCCCGGAGCAACAGCTCCTTTCGGAATGGTGCAATTGAGTCCGGATACCCGTCTAGACGGTTGGGACGGTTGCGGTGGATATCACTACAGCGACAGCATTATTTACGGATTCACTCACACGCATTTGCAAGGAACAGGAGTGTCTGATTACGGCGATATTTTGTTCATGCCAACGAATGGACACACGAAGGAAAAACCGCTTTGGCGTGATGCCATTGCTTCAAAATTTTCGCATAAAAGAGAACAAGCAAGCCCAGGTTTTTACAGCGTTCACTTAGATGATTATAACATTGACGCGGGATTCACAGCCTCTACTCACGCAGGATTGCACAAATACAAAATGCAACCGGGCGATTCGTGTTTGCTGTTTTTAGATTTCATGCACAGAGATAAACTCCTGTATTACGACTTGCATTTTTATGGCGATACTGCTATTAGCGGTTACCGTGTTTCTGAAGCGTGGGCTACTGAGCAGCACACGTATTTCTATGCGGTGTTCTCTCAGCCTTTTGTTGGAAACGACCAATTGATGCAACGTTCCAAGAGCGTGAATGAAAAAGGAGAGACGAAGATTGAACTTGAAATGATTCAAGCTTTTCAATTTCTTTTCCTTCCAACTGAAAAAAATGAATTGACTATTCGCGTAGGTATTTCTGGTGTTGATGAAGAAGGAGCGAAAAAGAACTTGTATGCGGAAATGCCTCGAAACGATTTCAATTACAACAAACAAAAAGTTGAAGACGAGTGGCAGAAAGTTTTCGAGAAAGCGCCTGCCCCGATTTTATTTCCAACCAGAAAAGGACTTGAGAATTACCGCACTTCTTTGTATCACTGTTACACTGTACCGAACGTTTGGAGCGATGTCGATGGAAGATACCGCGGCATGGACAATAAGATTCATACGGCTGAAGGATATACGCGCTACACTGTGTTTTCCCTTTGGGATACGTTCCGCGCTTACCATCCTATGATGTGCAAACTCGAACCGGAGCGCACGCAAGATTGGATGAAGACCTTCCTTGAAATGTATAAGGAGCGTGGTGAATTACCTGTTTGGGAATTGGCGGGAAATGAAACGTATTGCATGATCGGATATCACAGTGTACCGGTAGTTGCTGAAGCCTACCAACAAGGTATTCGTTTCAAAAACCGTGAAGACGAATTGAAAATGTTGAAAGCCATGATTGCAACGAGTAACGGCCCACAGGATGAAAAGAAAGCCTATGTGAAATATGGATATGTTCCTGGCGACGAGTTCAGCGAAAGCGTGAGTAAGACATTGGAGTTTGCGTACGACGATTTCTGCATTTCACGCTATGCTGAAATGATAGAGGCTAAGGCGGTTGCACAACAATATGCCATTCGCTCTCAGAACTGGAAAAACGTTTTCGATCCGGAAACGAAATTCATGCGCGCTCGTGTGAACGGCGGATTCGCAACACCGTTCGATCCCTTTCAAGTGAACTTTCATTACACCGAAGCAAATGCTTGGCAGTATCGCTTCTTTGCGCCACATGCGATTCCTGAGTTAATGGAATTGATGGGTGGAAAGAAAGAGTTCGAAGCGGAATTGGACAAGCTATTCAATGCGCCTACACAAACAACCGGAAGGGAGCAAGCTGATATTACAGGACTCATAGGACAATACGCGCATGGCAACGAACCGAGTCATCACATGGCTTATTTGTACGCTTATGTGAATCGTGATAAGTTGCACATGTATCGAGATAGCATTATGAAGAC
>CAMCUG010000172.1 GCA_945878835.1 Chryseobacterium gleum
GCGAAGATCGCAGATTTGTTTGTGAAGTGACGAATGGTCTCAATGCCTGGAAAGAAGCTCACACCATTGGCAGTGTTGTATTGCGCATTCACACCAAGAGTGGTATTGAATTTCCCAAGCATGAAACGCTCTTCTCCGTATACGTTGAAGAACGAACGCGAGTGGTCTCCAAGGTTGGTACTTTGAATGATTTCAGTTCTGCCTTCAGCGCCAATACCCAACTGACCAAAATTGTTCGCTCGGGTTGCGTGTAATTCAATACCCGCGGCTTTGCTGTTGTGTGTGTTTTCGTAATAGCTTGGATTGTCTTTTATAAACACGTAATGATCTTTGTTGAAACGCGCGTAAACAATGGGTTTGAACGTCCAGATGTTTTTCTGATCTACAATATTTGCTTTCGCTGAAACGAATGAAGTGTTCACCTCTTCGAAGGCATCTTTGTCATACGGATAAGCGTAGAAAGCATTCGCCCCGAAATTGTTTTTGAAATGTCCAGCCATGACATCCACGGTGTTGTTACGTTTCAACTGGTAATGCCCGAGGTAACTGATGCGCTGTTGGTCATTGGCAGAATTGTAGCGGTATCCGTTGGTTTTGAATTGACCCAATGAGATGCTGTGTTGTGATTTTCCCTTTCCGAAGGCGGCCATGGCTTGAATACCGTTTGCAACAAATCCCTCTTGAGAAGAAGCTGTGGCGTTGAAGGTTTCAACAAAAGAAGTACCTGCTTTAGGTGTCGAAGTGATAATATTAATTGCACCAGCCAAGGCATTTGAACCATAGATTCTTCCGGCCGTTCCGTTCATAACTTCAATACGTTCAATTTGCGAGATGTCAACGGGAAGGTTCAACATGTGGTGTCCGGTTTGCGGGTCGCGCATGGGAACTCCATTAATCAAAATAAGACATTGCTCGAATCCCGCACCCATCATGGAAAGGTCTGCTTGCGCACCGAACGGTCCGCGTTCGCGAATGTCTAGTCCAGATACATACCCCAACAGTTCATTCACACTGCGAACGGGAAGCGATTGAATGTCTTTCTTCGTAATCACTTGAACATCGCGTCCGTAGTTTCCGTTCAAACGTTTTTCTTGAATGCTTGTCCCAACGAGGACGTAAGTTTCTATGGATGGAAGGTTTATATAGTCTCGGGGAATAACATAAGGCCGAGCAACAGGTGGCTCAACGATGACTTTGATAGAATCGGGCTGAGCCCAAGAACTTAATGCAGTGGACGTAGTAAATAAGGCTAAAAAAAGTTGTTTCATTTTCATGGTTTTCGAATAAAAATCAGCTGTGCGAATATACTTCAATGTGTTTCGTACATTTGCACTTCAAACGTAGAATTATGAATCATGCTATAAAGTTTTTGTTTGCGCTATCGAGCGTGTTTATGACCATTCTTTTGTTTAGTGATGGATATTGGGGACGGGGAATTGCCATGATCATTCCATCTGCGGTATTGGTTTTCATGTGCACTCGTAGTGTTCGAATGATATTGGTGTTTTATTACATGCAAGTTCAGAAACTTGAAAAAGCCCGCAAATGGTTAGAGCGCATTAAAGTGAATCAGTTGTGGAAGAATCAACGCGGATATTACTTCTTCATCAAGGGGTCTATGGATGTTCAAACGAACAAGTTTTCGGAAAGCGAGCGTTTGTTCAAAGAAGCATTACGTTTAGGTTTGAAGAAAGACGTTGATAAAGCAGCGGTCTATTTGAACCTTGCTGTTTTATCTGGAAACAAGAACGATAAGATGACTGCGACTATGCATTTGAAAAAGGCAGAATCCTTGGACTCCAAAGGCTATTTGAAAAACGACATTAAGCAGGTGAAAAAGATGTTGAACGCCAGTCCGAAGATGGTTCGTCGTTAATCAAGTTAAGAGAAGTGAGGAGAGGTAGAAGAGAAATCTATTCGGGGCGGAAATTTTTCCGCTCCTTTTTTTTTGAATGATGATATATTCTAAAATGAACAAGAAAGAAGTATACGAAGCGTTGGTGAAGGTGATTCAGGAGCGAGGGGCTGAGATGCAATTGGCGTGGCATGAACTCATGGAATCGAACAAGCAAGAGGGGAAGAGTTCGGCAGGGGATAAGCACGAGACTGCGGCGGCGCAGGTGCATTTGGAATTGGAGAAGATGGGAAAGCAGATGCAAGAACACGATCGAAAATGCGAAGAGTTAGAGCGATTCAATCCGTCTAAACTAGAATTGAACAATCACGTTGGACGTGGCTCATTGGTTGAAACCAGTGCAGGTTGGTTTTATATTATTACTTCATTGGGAAAACTGACTACCGAATCTGGAGATTGTTTCATCATAAGTGCTGCCTCTCCAATTGGACAGGCGCTGTTTGGAAAGAAAATAGGAGAAGCGTTCCGTTGGAATCTTCAAGAAGGGAGAATTCTTTCTGTCTTTTAATAACAAAGTTCCAATTACAAAGTAGGAATTATAAAGTAGGAATTACGAAGTAGGAATAAAATCTTCGATTTTCCCATTACGAAGTAGGAATTACGAAGTTCCTCAATCATTCATCAAACTCAACACAATCATCCTCCGCTCAGAGGTGTTAATGGTGTTCGCGCGAAATTTCGCGCACTCTGAAATGTCTTCAATCTTCCCGTCTTTCACCACCAAGACCAATGAAAGTCTGTAACCCGATCTGTTTCCAACAAACTCAATGGCGCGGTCTAAAAAGTGATCGCAGCCTTTGCCCAGGCATGTTCCGTGACTCTCTTTAAGATGCAAATCTGAGAAGCCCTTGAACATGTCAAAGGCTTGTTCAAGTCGACCAATGAACTTAGCTTTTGGAATTTCCATATAAGTCTCTCTTTCCAAAATGAGGTCAATCATTTCAAGGTCCATGCGCTTGAAGAAATGCACGAAGGCATCGCGCTGCGACATGGGTTCTTTTTCCTTGGGTTCAATGGTGAAGAGAGTGAGTTGCATCTTTTACTTTGTATTGAAATTAATCTGGGTGAAATATCTTTCACCCTGTTAAATTAAATATTATGGGGAGTCGAATTTAGAGTGAAAAAATGCATTCGAAATGCATAGGAATTAAAATTTATTAAGGTGAAATTTTATGAACACACCGGTTTATTTCCGAAAAGTGGATGTGAATAAATATAATTATTTCAAGAATGAAAGGCGGTGTAGAGTGAAATGAATAAATAACAGACCTGACAAACTATTTTTCGGCATGAATTTGCATGCCGGGTTTTATGCTGAAAACTTCTTTTGGTAACGACGGCCTTTTTCGAAAGATTTCCCTCCTTCAATTTTGTTCGACTTTTAATTAATCACTTTTTGCAACCGATATCTCTTGGGCTTTCGATAAGCTATTGAAGACTGGTGAAGAAGCTGTGTTTGTATTTGCAGAGTTGGTGGAGAGGGAGAAGAGGGTATAAGTTGAGAGGGTTAAAGAAAATTACAAGGTTGTCAAAACTTTACTTCGCTTGCTCAGAATCGGAACTTTGTGTGAAATTTTAAAACCATATAAAATGACACAACAAATTAAGACCTACGATTTTTATCGTATTGAAGAGACAACGCAGTTGGCTGGAATTCCGATTTTAGGATTATTCGGACCGAAAAGAGACAGATGGTACATAGATCTTCCGCAATGGCAGGGGCCAAGAGCCAATCTCGAAATGGTTGCTGGTGCAGACACTATGCTGGAAGTTTTTGCAAACGGACAAGAGCGTGTGAACGTCACCTTCACGAATTATGAAGCACATGACTTGGAAGCCGATTTACTACTCACGCATGTCAGCGGAGGA
>CAMCUG010000173.1 GCA_945878835.1 Chryseobacterium gleum
TGCGCGACGGAGGATGGAATTTTTATCTTGAAACAGGACTTCCTGAATTAACGATTTGGTTCAAGGAGGATAAGATTGAAAAGAAACACTATGCCAATGGCACTTTCCAAACATTCTATGATTCAGGTATCCCGCAGTCTGAATACACCTACAAGAGCTACAACAAAGAGGGCGCTTTTATTGAATATTACGATAAGGGTTCCTATGAACAAATACCCGCTTCTCCTGAGGATGTAGCTCAAGGAATTGCGTATCGCGAACAATTGAAAGGCACTCAGGTGAAACAAAAAGGAAAGTATGTAAACGGACAATTGAACGGAGAAGTTTTGTACTATAAAATTTCAGGAGAGTTGGAAAAGACAGAGGTTTATGAAAATGGAAAATTGAAAGAAACGAAATAGCATGATGAGAAAATTTTACATGGTTTGTTTGATTCTTTTTTCTTTTTGCGGAGCCAATCATCTTTCTGCGCAATCTTCATACAACACTTACTTCGTTCAGTTTCGAGATAAATCGAACTCAACTTTTACGCTTTCAAATCCGAGTTCTTACCTTTCTGCAAAGGCAGTCGAGAGAAGAATTAGAACAGGAGTAGGTTTCGATTCGCTCGATCTACCTGTCAATGCAACTTATATACAGCAAGTTCTTCAACAAGGAAATTCAAACGTGTTGCTGAAGAGTAAATGGTTCAATTCAATTACAGTAGAGCTCATAGATACTGCTATTGCAGCTACTTGGAAACTGCAAGTGGAAGCACTTCCATGTGTTTTTCAAGTGAAGTCGTTGCCGAGTGTTCCTTTGGAAAAGATTTCAATTCATAAAGGAACGCAGTCTGAAGAGGGAATGGTTTCAGATGATTTTTACGGCCCGAGTTTCCGTCAGACCGAAATGTTAAACGGACAAATGCTCCACCAATTGGGATTAAACGGAAAAGGAATGGATATCGCGGTGTTCGATGGCGGATTCAGGTACGCTAATGTATTGCCCGCCACGGCTCATCTTTTCGAAGAAGGACGGATTATTGAAACGCATGACTTCCTTAATCTTACTTCACCGAATGTATTCGACGCTTCTACACACGGAACGATGGTGCTCAGTCACATGGCTGGGATCATGCAAGATTCACTTTACGGAACAGCAGTTGAAGCCAACTATTATTTATTTCAAACCGAAGATGTTTTTCGTGAAGTTCGGTTGGAAGAAGATACTTGGATACAAGCTGCTGAATGGGCAGACAGTATTGGAATAGATGTGATAAATTCAAGTTTAGGATATTCATTATTCGATGAGGATTACATGAATTACTCACCTTCAAATATGAATGGTTCGACAACTCGAATTTCTCAGGGGGCTGAAATCTGTGCGTTAAAAGGAACTCTTGTTGTAAACAGCGCTGGCAATAGTGGAGATGATCCGTGGCACGTCATTACAGCTCCTTCAGATGCTGAACATGTTCTGTGTATTGGGGCAGTTGACTTAAATGGCACACACGCTTCCTTTTCAGGATATCACCCAACAGGCTTGAACGATGTCAAACCAAACATCGTCGCCATGGGAAGGCAGACGGTATACGCAGCCTCAGATAGCACAATTGCGAGGGGAAACGGCACGTCTTTTAGTTCTCCAATCATTGCAGGAATGGCAGCAACATTGTGGCAGGCCTTTCCAACAGCCTCTAATATGGAAATTTTTAACGCAATTGAAGAAAGTGCAAGTTTGTATTCAACACCGAATGATTCTATGGGATACGGTATTCCTGATTTCTGGAAGGCTTTTGTGAATCTGTCAAACCAAATATACAGTCAACCGAATGAACATTCGGTTCTTGTTTTTCCGCAGCCTTCAGACGGTCAGTTTGAAGTTCGTGTGGAAGGTAATTTTCCGGATACAAATAATTATCACTACTTGTATGACAGCAGTGGCAGATCGGTTAAATATTACAAGTGGGATTACAATTATAGCGAACCGTGGGCGATTTACCATTTGGATCTGACCACTCAGCCAGTCGGACAGTATTATTTTGTAATCGAATCTTCAGAAGGAATTCGAGTGGTTCCACTTCAAAAAAAATAAAAATGAGAAATGTAGTTTTACTCTTTATCGGATTTCTTAGTGCCGCTTTTTCGTTTGGACAAAGTCTTGGTCACACGACGTTAACCTTCGTTGACGCGACAAGAAACAATCGTTCAATTCCATGTGAAGTATATTATCCAGCTAATTCTGCTGGTGATAACACTCCTGCTTTAGATCCATCTTCTCTAGCACTTACCGGATATCCTGCGATTGCAGTGGGACATGGTTTCGTTATTGGAGCAGCAAACTATGATTTAATTGCTGAACAGTTGATTCCATTTGGATTTGTAGTTGCATTAGTAAATACTGAAACAGGATTTGCTCCGAGTCATGAGAATTTTGGTTTGGACTTAGCGTTTGTAACACATGCCCTTCAACTCGAATCTCAAAATTCATCTTCAATTTTGCACAACATTGTGCATCAAGAAAGAGAAGCGATAATCGGACACAGCATGGGTGGAGGAGCAGCGTGGATAGCAGCGGCGTCAGACCCATTGATTGATGCAATAGTGGGCTTGGCTCCAGCGGAGACAAATCCGAGTGCTATTGCTGCCGCGGCCTCGGTAAATTGCAATACACTTGTTTTCTCAGGAAGCGACGATTCTGTTACACCTCCTGCGGACAATCATCAGCCCATTTACGATGGAACCAGTGCAGGTTGCAAAACGTTCGTTTCATTAACTGGAGGTTCGCATTGCGGATTCATAGATGCAGGAACGTTGTGTGATTTTGGAGAACCATTAGGTGGAAGTTTGCCGAGAGTAAATCAGCAAGAGGCTTATCTAACTTTGATGACAGCTTGGCTTCGTTATTTTTTAAATGCGGAATGTGTTGAAGCGCTATACACCGACTATGTAACATCGCATTCCTTTGTATCAGCGGATCCTCTTGCTGCTTGCATGCTCTGTGGAAATGTGAGCGGAGTGCATTCTAAACAAGTGAGTGTTTTTCCAAATCCAAGTGAAGGCGAATTCGCTATTCAATGGAAAGGAGAGGTCTACAATCAAATTGCGATATTCGAGGCCACAGGAAAAATAATAGTGAAGGAAAAACTTTTACAACAAGAAATTTTCAATGTAAACGAGAAGTTAAAATCGGGTGTTTATTGGGTGAAACTTTCGAATGAAAAATCAATAGCAACTCAAAAGGTTATTGTTGAATAATGAAATGAATAACCCCGCTCCTGCGGGGTTATCTTTGTGCGCCCACCTGGGCTCGAACCAGGGACCCACAGATTATGAGTCTGTTGCTCTAACCAACTGAGCTATAGGCGCGGGACGGCAAATTTAAGAATAATGCATCTTTGTACAACATGAAAACATTCATAAAAAACATAAAATCACTCTACGGAACTCATTCTCAGGAAGTCTATTCTATTAAGGGAGCGAATATGAACGTGCTCCCATGTATCGAAAATGCTTGGTTGGCAATAGAGGACGGAACCATTGCAGCTTTTGGTTCAATGGAGGATTTTGATGGAATTGAAGATTGGAGAGATTTAACGGTCATAGATGCTGCAGGGAAATTCGTGCTGCCGGGGTGGTGCGACAGTCATACACACACAGTGTTCGCGGCCTCTCGCGCTGACGAGTTTGAAGATCGATTAAACGGATTGACCTACGAGGAAATAGCGAATCGAGGTGGCGGGATTTTAAATAGCGC
>CAMCUG010000174.1 GCA_945878835.1 Chryseobacterium gleum
CGTTTTTCCATGAAAGCAGTTGTTCCTTCTTTGAAATCTTCAGTTCCGAAACACTTTCCGAACTCTTCTGCTTCCGCTTTCAATCCGATAGCTTCGCTATCAAATCCAGCTTGTACCGCGCGCAAAGCACTTGATATTGCAGATGGAGAAAGCTTTTCAATTTTTCCAGCAAGATCTGTCGTGAACTGCATCAATGCTTCCAATTCTACCACGTAATTCACCAATCCCCACTGCAAAGCATCGGCTGCTGAAAGTCTTCCAGCAGTTACGATTAACTCTGTCGCTTTTCCTCTTCCTACTAAACGTGGTAAACGTTGTGTTCCGCCGTAACCTGGAATGACGCCCAATGAAACTTCAGGCAATCCCATAACGGCATTCGATGAAGCCACACGCATGTGACAACTCATGGCTAATTCCAATCCACCACCAAATGCATATCCATTCACTGCTGCAATAACCGGTGTATTCAATCGCTCAACGAAATTGAATAACTGCTCGTGTCCCAATAACGAAAGTTCTTGTCCCTGTTCAGCAGAAAAACATGCAAATTCTTTAATATCCGCGCCTGCAACAAACGCTTTCTCTCCTGCGCCTGTAAGCACGATTGCGCGAACGTTTTCATCTGCTTCCGCATCTGCAAAAGCTGTGTGTAACTCTTCAATGGTTGCCTTGTTCAGGGCGTTCATTTGATCGGGTCTGTTTATGGTAATGATGCGTGTTGCACCAATGTTTTCTAGAAGTAAAAATTGAAACGACATGTGATAATTGTTTTTGCGAATTTATCCTAAAAGAGTTTAACGAATCACAGTTACGTGTCCAATTAATTCTTGTCTTCGTTCCAAACTGTCGAAAGTCACCTTCCAAGTATAAACATCGTTTGGAACAAAATACCCTTTGTAACCCGCCAGCCAAGGGTCATCCGGGTTATTCGTTTCAAAAATCATGATGCCCCAACGATCGAAAATTTGAAGATGAAAACCCGTTAAGTTTTCTCCAACCACCAAGAATATATCGTTCAGTCCGTCGCCGTTTGGCGTAATTGCATTCGGGATATAAACAGGAAAATACGGACGGACATACACCGAATCTATTCCCACACAACCTGTGTTGTTCGTGGTGGTTAAATAATACCAAGTCGGTGATGAAGGAATGGCGGTGGGATAAGCGCAATCGGTACATGAGAGTCCTACAGAGGGAGACCAATTGTAACTCAATCCAAATGTATTTCCGAATAAAGAAGTGCTTCCCGGATAATCGAAGTATTGATCAGGACCAGCATCTACTTCGGGTAACAGAAGAATGTTCATGTACAACGAATCGGTGTCGGCGCATCCGTTCACATCTGTTCCAACAACTGTAATCCATTGCGAAAACGGGGCATTCGCAAGTGTTGAACTTGCTGAAGAATTTACGACGCTACTGAATGGAAGCCACGAATAAAAATCTGCGCCGCTTGCTTCAATGGGATAGTATCCGCCCAGGCAAACAGTGCCACCTTCGGAAGCGACCACATTCAATTCAATCACATCAACGCTTACTTCAGAATTGCCCAAACCGCACGCGTTCGTAATGGCAACAATATAAGTTATCGAGTTTGTTGGTTCAGCCGTTGGATTCTGAATGTTGGTTGCATTCAATCCTGCCGAAGGAGACCATGAATACGTGAGCCCTTCTTCAGATTGCAACACCACGCTTTCTCCCAAGCACAATTGAATGGTCGGATAAACGACTCCACCGGGAACAGTCTGTTCCACAAAGACGTAGCAACTGTCAGTGTCTTGGCAACCCTCTGGCGTTGTTATGGTGACAAAAAATTGTTCGTCAACCGTTGGTGCTGCGACTGTATTTGCGGTATTCAAAGTACTCAAGGATGTTGAACTTTGCCATTGATAAGTGACACCTCCGGAAGCAGTGAGGGCTTGTGACTCACCAACGCAAATAGTGAAATCCGGACCTGCTTCTGCGATTGGAATGATAACGTTCACGTAAACACCAATCGTGTCACTTCCACATGCATTGAAATCTGAAACGTAATAGTTTGTTGAATTGGTCGGAGCTGCTACAGCTGTATTCCCGTTCACACTTGAAAGCGTCGCATCATTCAACCAAAATAAATTCGCAGATCCTGTTGCGTTCAATGTTACTGATTCACCCAAACAAATGGAGTTCACACTTGCAATTGTCGGAGGAATAAATTCAATAATTTGAAGATTCACCGTTGCGGTATCCGAGACGTAGCAATCGTTTATATCCGAAGCAATCATGGAAATTGTAACATTTCCAACTGCATCAAATACGTGACTGGGTTCAAAAGCTGTGCTTGTAAAACCATCTCCGAAATTCCAACTAAAATCAGAAGCATTCAATGTTTCATTGGTGAATTGCGCAGGGCTTCCGACACATATTTGAGAAGGACCTTGAACATTCGCAATGGCTTCTAACTGTCCCAAATCGAAACGGAAAACCGCGAGGTTACATCCGAAACTGTTATTGGTGGAAGACCAAGCTCCGGGGGTCGTTGGAAAGTCATCGTTGTTCTGACAACCCGCGCAAACCGCCTGATATACAGAACCACTCTTATCGAATCTTGAAGTACCGCCATCGACATGCTCCGCGCTTGAACTTCCGCCGAGATAAGAACCGTAAACCAACTGCGTTGCATTCGCGTTCAAAACCGCTAAATAAAAATCGCTTCCGTCGGTAGTCGATTGAAAAGCATCTGCTGTAATTGGAAGGTTATTCGTGGTGCTGTAATAGGCCAAACATGTTAGTGCAGGGCAAGTCAACGAATTGGTATGTCCGCCCCACCCACTAAAATAAATCTGATTGCAATCGCTCACCAAAAAAGCTGTTGGAGAAATGTCAATCTCACCGCTTCCTGTTCCAATGGTGGTATTCCAGTTGAGCGTACTTAAACTTGGATTGTATTGACGAATGAATTGTCCACTGTTCGTCTGACCGTATAACCCTGGAGTTATGGTCATGGTTCCTTCAGTTTGCCCTAGACAATAAATATTATCGTTTAAATCGGTTTGAAGGAAATACGCTTGATCGTATTCTCCAGTTCCAATAAATGTTCCGGCTACTGGAGTAAATGTGTTTGCATCGATTCGAAGAATAAAACCATCTGTAGCACCATTCCAATTAGGATCTTGACCGTTCGAACAGAATGGAAAATTCTGACTTTGTGTTCCCCCAGCTAAAAGTAAATCTCCATCGTTTGCAAATTCCAAAGCATAAATTGCATCTGCTCCTGACCCACCGAAATACGATGACCAAAGGAGCATGCTCAAACTCGGATTCAACTTCGCAACATAACCATCACTGTCTCCGCCCCCATAGGTGGGCTGTGTGGAGCCTCCCGCAATGTGTGCATTCCCGCGAACACATGACCCAATAAATATATTGTTGTTACCATCTACATTCACTTCACCGCGAAAAGCATCGCCGTAATTGTAGAACAATTCATTCGCATAATTCAATCCGTCTGTGGCATTTTCACCAAGAAAAGTCGAAGCAGCTAAGGTTCCACTTGCGTTAAACTTCGTGATAAAAAAATCGCACCCGTCGGGATGCCCGCTCGTAAAAAATGTGGACATCATAACGGGATTTCCTCCTGCAAAAACGGGTTGATAGGCACCCATCGAAGTTGGAAAATCGTTGCTTCCTGTCACCCCGAAAACAAGGATGCGATTCAGGTTATCTACTACTACTGAATGAGGTGTTTCTTG
>CAMCUG010000175.1 GCA_945878835.1 Chryseobacterium gleum
TTCTCTACGCCGTCTTCCAATGCTCGTTCAAACACTTCACAACTTTCATCGAAAGCGGCCAACATGAAATCAATATCGTCTTGTGTGTGCGAGAAACATGGCGATAAAATTCCTTGATAAAGAACTCCACGTTGTATCATTTCCTGCATAAATAGTGTTCTGTAAAACAAACACGGTTCCTTCTTTTGGTTCTTCACCACCAATCCAACACACCAATTGAAACCGGTAAACGCGAAATAATCTTCCAATTTTCTTCGAGATAAAATTCCTTTCACACCATTCATGAAGTAATCTCCTATGGCATGGTTGTGCTGAATAACTGGATTGTTTTCAAACACGTCAATAGTGGCTAAAGCAGCAGCTATTCCGTGTGTCTCGCCTCCGTGTGTGGTACTTACCAAAAACACTTTCGGCTGGCCTTTTCTGCGAATACCGCCGTATTCCATTATTTCTTTTTTTCCTGTTAACGCACAGAAAGAAAATCCGTTTGCGATGCCTTTTCCCCACGTGCAGAAATCGGGTTCTGCATTGAATTTTTTAATAGATCCTGGGAAGTCTGATTTAAATCCTGTAATCATTTCATCCATGATCCACATTGCACCGTTCTTGTGTGCGAGGTCAATGGCTTTCTTATAAAAATCCGGTTCTAGGACATTCCACTTTTCTGGTTCAGAAATCACACAAGCAATTTGTCCAGGATATTCATTGAACAGTCGCTCTAAATCTTCAATCGAATCTTCTTTGTAGGTAACAGTGAATTGCTTTATCTCTTTTGGAATACCGAAGTCGCAAGCCGTAGAACCAATGAACCAATCGTCGTAGCTGTAGAAAGGATGTTCTGCAGGACGGGCGATTAAATGTTTTCCAGTGTATGCGCGAGAAAGTTTAATTGCAGCCGTTGTTGCCACAGAACCATTCTTCGCGAATTTGATCATGTCGTGCTGCGGAACAAGTGAGAGAAATTTCTCTGCCATTTCCATTTCGATGACACTCGGACGTGTGAAGTTTACGCCTTTCTCGAGTTGTTTTTTCACTGCTTCCAAAACAGGTTCATAGGCGTGTCCCAAAGAAACAGAATACAAACCCATGAGAGTATCTAAGAATTTATTTCCATCTAAATCCCAACAATACACACCTTTCGCGTGTGTAATTGCTGCTGGAGATTTAACAGGAAATTGATCGTCTCCCTTGGAGTAGGTGTGCGCACCTCCCGGGATTAAATCGTGAATTTTTTTTCTGTACTCATCGCTCTTAGCGAAGTTGGCAATGTGTGGAAGTGTTATCGTTTTCATTTCACAATTTTATCTTCTTTTAATGATTTTGCGTATCCAGCATTGACAATGCTTTCTTCGTTAATCTTTAATAATTCAGGTTTGGTCTCTAACAAATGTACAACATCGTGAATGTTGAAATCACTCGTGCTAAATTCGGTAAAAATTGCTTCAACAAGAGCAAAATCAGCAGGAGTATCGACAGACAACTTAAAGTTACAGTTGTCGTTCATCTTGCGGAAACCCAAACTGAATTTTTTTGAATTTTTCACGTATGGTATAACGTGTTCCCGTTCGCTGTGAAGCTTCGCATTTTGAAAAGCATTTTCCAAAACTAGAAATTTCACCACTTCCACATCGAATCCGTCTTCTAAAAAATCTGGATCTTCATTGCTGTTGGAAAAGAGGTCTACACCGAATTTCACAAATTGCTCATACACCCAATCTACGGCACTTCCGTGATGTGTGGGGCAATCGCTAGTAAGTCGAATGATGTTGTCGCCTTCTTTCGCTTCAAAATATTTCGCTGCTGAATAAAATCGATCGAGCACATCCCAATCGGAACCTCTAAAGACTAAAATGTTGTTTTGATTGCAATAATTTTCAAGTGCGTCGTCTTCAACATTCGTGGATGTTACCACTGCAATTTTATCGATACATTTCGCTTGAGAAACACGATTGATGAGAGTTTGAATAATTGGAATGCCGTTTATTTCCTTCAGGACTTTTCCTGGCAATCGGGTCGAACCCATGCGGGCTTGAAGCAACGCTAAATTCATTTATTAGAATTTAAAAAATCGTTACGCATTTGGATATATTCCGTGGTTTTTCCAACGGTGTAATCTGTTTGTTCCGAAGGAAAATATTTCGGGTTGAAACAAGAGATTAACACTTGATCCATGTTTTCACCATTCACAAAGAAACGTCCGCGGTTCACTCCTTCAACTACCCAACCTGCCTTCCAGTATGCCTTCAGACTGCCTATATTTCCGCCATGAACATCGCCAGTTAATTTCCGAATATCGTATTTGTCGAACGCTAGTTGAGAACCCAACGCAATGGCTTCAGTGGCCAATCCTTTTCCCCATTCATTTCGATCCCCAATAACACACGGCAGGTCTGCAATTCTGTATTTCGGATGAATAGGTCCCACTTTCAAATTTCCAATGTGCTTATCGTTTTCAACCAAACAGATGGCATGCATGAAATAAGCACCTGTCGACCTTCCCTCTTCGATATAGCTTTGAATAGATTCTATTGTAAGACTTTTGCCGTTCACGTGCAAAAAAGCTGTTACCTCTTCGTCTGAGAACCACTCGAGATAGGTTTCGTTGACATCTGAAAAATCTAACGGCCTCAAGTAAACTCTGCTCATAATTTGTGCTTCACGTTGAGTTGTTCTTGTGAATTCAACATGCGCTCATTGTCCTTGGTCATGTTGCCATCGTGCATGCGATAGCGATACAGAGGAAGTGGAATGTGATAAATACCGAAACCTGCTTTCTCCCAACGAATTCTTAAATCCTCCTCTTCGCGCGCTTTAAAATTTTCGTCGTAGAGTCCAATATCAAAGAGGTAGTCTTTCCGAAACATTATTCCACAAGCAATGGGTTTCTCGTTGGAAGAGATATGCTCAATGTGTTGACCTCTTTCATTCACAACATAATAATCTATTGCTACCGCATCAAAGGCGTTGTTCTCGTTGAGGAATAAATTCAGTACGCGAAGAGATTCAGAATGTAAATAATCGTCTGCATCTAAAAATGCAACAAACTGTCCGCGCGCTTTACGAATTCCGAAATTCCGAGCCCCAGACAAACCCAAATTCTCTTTCAGATTATACACCCGCACAACATCTGAATAATTTTCTAAAATCGCCTCAGTCGCATCGGTGGAAGCGTCGTTGACAACGATTACTTCAAAATCGGTTTTTGATAACGACTGATCTAAACCACTTCGAATGGCTCGTTCAATAAATTGTGCGTAGTTGTAGGTTGTAATAATGAGCGATACCATGGCTTACGCTATTCTTTATCTTTCTTCTTCTTACCCTTGGCCTTACCCTCCTCACCATAACCGTAGCCGTAACCGTAGCCATAGCCGTAGCCATAGCCATAGCCATAGCCATATCCATAGCCGTAGCGATAAGCATACTTACCGTAGTAGTATCTCCAGCGCTTTTGCTTGATGTTATTCAAAAGGATACTCGTGTTTGAAATGCTGTTTTGCGAGAGAATATCTTCCAAATAACCCACACCTTGTTTGGTTGCCTTCAGCGTGTTCATTACCAATATACCGCGGTCTACTTTAGACAACAGCACCAAGCTGTCTGTAATAAGCATAATCGGCGGAGTATCTATAATTACGTAGTCATAGCGCTTCAACGCTTCAGCTAACATCTCATCTACTCTGGAGTTTAGTAAAAGCTCAGAGGCATTTGGGGGAACCGGTCCCGCAA
>CAMCUG010000176.1 GCA_945878835.1 Chryseobacterium gleum
CCTCTTGATATATTTCACAAGAAGTAAAAGTGAACGCCGCGAAAAGCAGAAATATCCAAGGAATTGAAATCTGTTTTCTACTCATAACATTCTCACGTTTTCTATTTCAACCCGAACGAAATTTACTTCGAAAAATTATAGAAGAAATACGGAATCGTTTCAATTCCCTTGTAGTAGTTAACCAAACCATAGTGCTCATTCGGTGAATGCAACGCATCTGTATCCAATCCAAAGCCCATTAAAACAGACTTCAGGTTCAATTCAGACTCGAACATAGCAACAATTGGAATAGATCCACCTCCGCGAGTTGGAATTGGCTTTTTGCCAAAAGTTTTCTCCATGGCATCAGAAGCAGCAATGTATGCTTTGCTATCTGTTGGAGTAACAACGGGCTCACCGCCGTGGTGCGGACGAACCTCAACACGAACACCTCCTGGCGCAATAGCCTTGAAGTGATTTGAAAACATCTCAGTAATCTGAGCTGTGGCTTGATGTGGAACCAAACGCATAGAAATTTTCGCAAATGCTTTCGATGGAAGGACAGTCTTCGATCCCTCGCCAATGTATCCGCCCCAAATACCGTTGCAATCCAAGGTTGGACGAACACCAGTGCGCTCAATCGTAGAATATCCTTTTTCACCGTAGAGCGCGTCTATATCCAAATCTTTCTTGTAAGCCTCTTCATCGAAAGGCGCAGCATTCAACGCCGTGCGTTCTTCAGCTGTTAATTCCTGAACGCTATCATAAAAACCTGGAATGGTAACGTGATTATTCTCGTCGTGAAGTGAAGCAATCATCTTCGCTAAAACGTTAATCGGATTAGCAACCCCACCGCCGTAAACGCCACTGTGTAAATCGCGATTCGATCCCGTTACTTCAACTTCAACATAACTTAATCCTCTTAAGCCACAGTCGATACTTGGAACGTCGTTCGCTATAATGCTCGTGTCTGAAATCAATACCACATCTGCTTTCAATCTTTCTTTATTCGCCATGCAGAAAGGGCCTAGGTTGGTTGAACCTGCTTCCTCTTCTCCTTCAATCATGAACTTAACATTGCACGGCAATGAATTCGTTTTCCACATAGCTTCAAACGCCTTCACGTGCATGAACATTTGTCCTTTATCGTCGCAAGACCCACGAGCGAAGATGGCGCCATCTGGATGCACTGCCGTTTTCTTAATCGTGGGCTCAAAGGGCGGTGTATGCCACAATTCAATTGGATCTGCTGGCTGCACATCGTAGTGTCCGTATACCAAAACCGTTGGCTTGCTCGGATCAATTAATTTCTCTCCGTATATAATCGGATGTCCATTTGTAATACAAACTTCTACGTTATCTGCTCCTGCGTCGCGAAGATGCTTCGCCACCAAATCTGCGCATTTCGCTACCTCTTCCTTGTAGGCCATATCGGCACTAATGCTTGGAATACGTAGTAGTTCGAACAACTCGTTTAAGAAACGATCTTTATTTTCGTTGATAAAATCTTGTGCTGCTTTCATGACATTTAATTAGTGGTCGAAAGATACGATGGAACAGAATAAAACAGAGTGAAAAACCAAACAAGACGAATATCTTTGCAGCAATGAGTAGCGTAAATTTCGAAAATACCGCTGTAGCGTTTCAACATAAAAATAACGGCCAATTGAAGCGCTCGTTCTGGCTCTTCAAACTGATCGCTTCTCCAATTTTGGTTAAATTGGGTGGCGCCCTGACGAATCTTGCGGTTGGGCTAGGAATTCCCATTGGATGGGCCATCAAGAAAAATATCTTTTCACAGTTTTGTGGCGGAGTAAATATTTCAGAAAGCAAGAAGGCCGCGCGCCACTTGGCAAAAAGTGGCATTGGCTCTATTCTCGATTACAGTGTAGAAGGAAAAGAAAACGAAAAAGATTTCGACTTTACGGCAGATGAAATTATGCGCACCATTGATGCTGCAGAGAGCAACGACGACATTCCCTTCAGTGTATTCAAAGTAACAGGGATTTGCAGATTTTCTCTGTTGGAAAAAGTAAATGCGAAGCAAGCCCTTTCAGCCAATGAAGAGGTTGAGTGGGGGCGTGCTTCCGGACGCGTATTCAGCATTTGCGAGCACGCATACAAGAAAAATGTGGCGTTGTTTGTAGATGCGGAAGACTCGTGGATACAAGATGCGATTGACGAGCTTGCGGAAAACATGATGGTTCAATTCAACCAGAAAAATTTCATCGTTTACAATACGATTCAATTATACAGACACGATCGACTTGCGTATTTGAAAGCAATGCATACTCGCTTGCGTGAAAAGGGAGCAAAGACTGCTGTGAAGTTGGTGCGAGGTGCCTATATGGAAAAGGAACGCAAGCGTGCTGCTGAAATGGGCTATGTAGATCCCATTCAATCAACAAAAGAAAATACAGATCGCGATTTCAATTTAGCGGTCGACTATTGTTTAGATCACATTGAAGACATTGCTATTTGCTGCGGTTCTCACAACGAAGAGAGTTCTGCTATGCTGGTTGAAAAAATGAATGCACGTGGAATTGAGAGCAACGACAAGCGAATTTATTTCGCTCAACTTTTCGGAATGAGCGATCACATTAGCTACAACCTCAGTCACGCTAATTACAATGTGGCCAAATACCTACCCTATGGTCCTATCAAAGAAGTCATGCCTTACCTGCTTCGCAGAGCGCAAGAGAATACTTCGGTTAAAGGGCAGACGGGAAGAGAGTTGTCCTTGATTGAAAGAGAAATTCAACGAAGAAAAAAAGCTTAATTACAGCTTCCAGATTTTGGTTAGCGGGGAAAACAAATAGTCGCTGCCTGTTTTCATTTCCTTGCATAAAATACGTTGGCGACGTTTGTTCAAGCGAACGAATTCGCGCTTGTCTTTTCCATAAAGAAATTTAGCACCATCTGGAAGATCATCAACCATGATAATATTTTCGTGACTTGATCTATCGTAAAGCGCAAGCGTTTTAGATAAATCTACATCGCTGCATGTCGCAGCGGCAGGGTTATTCAAGTAGCGTTGAATGGCTTTCTCTAGATCTAAAGGAAACAAATTCACATTCACAAAAGGAGCAAGCGTTTCCTTGAAACATTGCTTCCATTCGGCGCCGTGTGGCTTCACGAAATGACCGTGACGCACATGACAAAGCAAGTGAGCCAATTCGTGCATGAGTGTGATTAGGAAAGCGTATCGATTGAGGTTGTGATTGACTGTGATCTTGTAGCGTTCGCCGGGAGCATATCGGAAATCGCCGTGCTTGGTGCTGCGACCTTTGGTAATAACCAAATCGTGCGGATAAGCACGCAACATTTCACACACCTTCAGTACTGAACCACCTGGTAAGAATGGAGTTAATGCAGTTTCTAAATCATTAGATTTAGCCATGCCTCATTGAAGTTAATCCCAAGTTGGGCAGTTGCAATCATTTTTTCCTCCACGTTTCCCCCCATGCTTTCCCCCCTGTTTCTTCGGGACTTTGTGTCCATGATTTTGCTCATTGCATGAAGCTAATCCGACAATTAAAAACGTAGCTAAAAGCAAATACATTAATTTCTTCATGTCTCGAAAATACAGAATATCGCGCAAGAATAGCTATCCCTTCAAAAATTATTACACTCAAAAAAAATAAACTACCTTCGGCGTAAGTTTAAATCATGACAGGAATATTAGGAAATTTTGGACGTTATTTTTTGCTCATGCGCAGGGTTTTTT
>CAMCUG010000177.1 GCA_945878835.1 Chryseobacterium gleum
AAAGGCGAAGCCCAGGCGCTGGACTTTTTAAAGAAAAAAGGATACAAGGAAGTCGCCATGAATTGGCGAATAGATCCCTATGAAGTTGACTTAATCATGATTGACCATGATTATCTCGTCTTTGTTGAAGTAAAAACGCGCAGCACCGATGCCTTCGGTAATCCGTTAGATGCGGTGAATCCGCGTAAGCGGCAGAAGCTCATTCGCGCGGCGCACTTATTCATTGTGCTGCACAACTATTCGCTAGAGCCTCGATTCGACGTGATTTCTATCGTAGAACAAGAAAACGCCTTTACAAAAATTTTTCATTTCGAAGAGGCGTTTTATCCGATTGCTAAATAGCAAATCCTTCGCATCAATCGAAACGAGTTTCGATCAATCTCTTCGAGATTAATCCGACTTTGTCGGATTAAAGTTTCACTACTTGTTTCCTCAAGGAACCTTCTCCCGTTTGCAATTCAAGAATATAATTTCCTGAAGAGAGATTCGAAAGATCAAGCACAGCATTTCCATTCGCTACGCGCTCTGAAAGAACCAGTCTTCCTGAAAGGTCATGAATAGAAAGGGTTGCAGTTTCCGTTGTGTTGTTCCATTGAACATTCAATACATCGGTAACCGGATTAGGATAAATGTTCAATTGGTCTTCCAATGCAATTTCTTCCACTCCTACGTTTACGGTGATCATATCAGATGTTATAACGCAACCATAGCTATTGGTAACCTGCACAGCATAAACACCGTTTGGCGGACTAATCAGATAATAAGTAATTGCACCTTGTAAAAGCATTCCATTGTAGAACCACTGGTAAGTATCGTAAATATCTGCAACCGACAATTGATCAGCAGCAGCATTCCAAAACAATTCTATAGGTGCGCAGTACAAATAGGGTTCACTTATGGAGGAGCATCCGAATTCGTTTTGCAAATACACAGAATAATAACCAGATTCAGTCATGGTTAAACTTGAACCCAATTCACCTGAAATTAATATGCCGTCGTAATACCAGAAGTATGTTGGCATCGTGTCGTTGGAACAAGAGATAACATCTCCGCTCACGCTAACTGTTGCATCAGGCTGCGGGAAGACGCTGATTGCAGTAGATGCTGAAATATTAGTCACTTCGTTCAATGAGATGTTAATGGCTCCTGAAGTTCCATTTCCTGCATTGAATGACTGAGAGCCTACAGCTATATTAAAAGAGGATGTTCCCAAATTATCGTCTTGCGTGATGTCATCAGAATCCCAAAAAGTTATGGTGTACGGGGGATTTGAAAGATTGAAGTTCACGTTGGCATATGACGCACTGGTCTGGTTGTCCACAGTTCCGCTTGTGTATACAGCACTTCCAGCGCCGTTGTTAATGGTGAAATAGGGGTCTGCAGTACTGAACAGATCGTCAGCATCGCCACTCCAGTTTCCGTTCACTCCCGCAAGGTTTACAGAAGTAATAACATAGTTAGAAATAACGGTTTGAAGAGAGGCCGTGTATGTTCCTGGTGCAGGGTAATTAACGGGTGCAGGATCAGCGCCCGTTCCCGTTTGTCCGTTTCCGAAATCCCATGAGTAAGTCGTAAGTTGTCCCCCGTCGCCGCCAATTGTTGCAACATAATCTACATCTATAGAACCGCATCCAGCGGACTGATCGAATGTGAACGTAGATGTTCCGCCAGGTCCTTGCTCAACAATAAGCGTAATAATAAAACTGTCGTTTTGAGTGACTTCAAATCCAAACGCTTCCGCAAGAGCGGTAATACTGATGACAATATCATAAGTCCCTGGTAATACAGGAACTCCGCAAATGGTAGCACATCCTGAATTCTCTCCTTGAGGCGGATAAAAAATTCCGTCAGCGTCATTCAACGTAAATTCCAATCCAAAAGGTAATCCTGAAACATCGGTAATGGTTAACTGAAGCAACGTTGCATTCACTCCTGAGCCAGGATCTGTAACTTCGGTTGGAATAAAGAACGTCATGACCTGTTCGTAATAAACACCTGTGGTGGCATTCGGCGGAATAGCAGGACAAATCATGGGTGTGCCCGTTGTGTTTGTGCAGGTGGGGTCAGGAGCACATGTTGGACATTGTGCGTTTGCGGAAATAATTCCAACAAAGAACACAGCAAAAAAGAAGTAGATATTTTTCATAGGTTAAGGTTAGAGCTAATGCTCATTCAAGATTAGGTGTTTTTTTCTAATTGTGCAATGCTTTTCACAATAAAAACACCAAAGAGATTCTATCTTCGCGAGCACTATGAAACAGTCTTTTTCCAGAAAATTATTCGCCTACCTCGTTAACGGTTTGGTGCTTGCTCTTCCCGTATACATTACGGGTTATGTTATATACACCATCTTCGACTCACTCGATCGCGTTATTCCAATAGAACACAAATACCCAGGACTTGGCATTTTAATTCTGTTAGTGGCCTTAGTAATCCTTGGGTTTTTAGGTGCGAAAATTATTAATGAGCAGATAAGAACTCGCTTTTCAAAATTCTTAGATCGCATTCCATTTATTAAAACTATTTATAAGAGCATTACAGATATGCTCGGTGCATTTGTAGGAAATAAGAAGCGTTTCAACAAGCCTGTTCTAGTAAGATTAAGCAAGGACAACGAAGTGGAAGTTATTGGATTCGTTACCGACGAAGATCTTCAAGAAATTGGAGAGGCTGAAGCTGGAAAAGTTGGGGTTTATATTCCAATGAGCTACAGTTTTTCTGGACACTTGGTAATTGTTCCGCGCAGCAACGTTAAGCTTATTACAGGAAATTCTCTTGAACTCATGAAGTATGTTGTTAGCGGTGGTGTTGTTGAATTCGAGCCCGAAAAAAATGAAGGAACGAAATAGAGCACTCGTCTTACTTCACTTCATTGTATTTCTCTGGGGGTTCACCGGAATCCTTGGAAAGGAGCTAAGCTTTTCCGTTACAGTATTGGTCTTCTTGCGCATGATCGTGGCGCTTGTCTCCATTGCGATTTATAAATATTTCTGGAAGAAATCTTTTGTGGTTTCGCGCTTCGATCTCATCAAACTTTTGTTCGTGGGTGTTCTTACCGCTGCGCATTGGCTTTGTTTCTTCTACAGCATTCACATTAGTAATGTTAGCACTGCGCTTGCGGTCATTAGCACAACAGCCTTTTTCGTTGCACTTGTTTCCCCGTTGTTCTCGAGAAAGAAATTTGTGTGGAAGGAGCTTGCCCTTGGGACTTTGGTTACCGCCGGGGTAGCCGTTATTTTCAATGTTGAAATGGAGTACGCGTGGGGAATTATTTTCGCGCTATTGTCCGCGTTCTTTGCCGCCATTTTTTCTTCCTTCAACGGAAAATTTATTCGCACCATTCACGCAAGCAACATTGCGTTTTATGAAATGTTAGGAGGAGGCGCGGTGCTCGTTGCTGTCATTTCATTTCAACACGAATGGCACATAGTTAGTGAATTGAACAGCTACGATTGGCTACTCGTTATTCTACTTGGAACCGTTACTACAGCTTTTGCATTCATTGCGAGTGTGAATGTCATGAAGCATCTCTCTCCATTCTCATGCGCCATTGCCATTAATCTAGAACCCGTTTACACGATTGTGCTTGCTTTACTTTTCTACGGGCAATCGGAACACATGCGTCCGTTGTTTTACGTCGGGGCATTGCTTATTCTTTCCAGTGTATGGTTAGAGAGTTTGTTGCGGAAA
>CAMCUG010000178.1 GCA_945878835.1 Chryseobacterium gleum
ACTGTTGTAATAATTTGATAGGTCCCAGGAGCGAGGTAGTGATGGCTAACTGCTGGCGACAGGGTGATTTGCGAACCAGAAGTACTTGTTCCTCCTGAGTGTGTTGTTGTGGTTCCATCGCCCCAATTAATGGAAACAGAAAACTGAAAACCTGTAAAGTTGGTACCTTCAATGATCTGATGAATTTCTGCCCCGCCTATGGCAGAAGGCGCCGTCAATGCAGAGAACGACATGGTAACAGTAGAGTCACAATAGTAATCAGTCACTTGATTATTCTGGGTCTGAAGCCCTGTAATCTCAAATCCTTGGGCAAAGGTCCCAAAGGATACAACACAGAAAAAAACGGCTATTAAATTACGCATAGTGTAAGGGTTTGATAGTAAGACGTTTATTTTGCTGTTTTGGTTGCCTGACCAATTCTCCACCTTAATCCCACGTAATAATTCGCACCGAACATAGGTCCATAAACTTGCGAGGCATCGAAGAATTCTGATGAAGGATTTTCACTTAAATAAATTGGATGATGAATCATATATCCGGTTAAATTTTCTCCGCCCGCATAAAACTCCAAGTTCTCTTTCACAAAGAACGCAATCTGCGCATTCAAAGTCCAATAAGCAGGACTATAAATATTGCTTGCAACAACGTAATCCGATTGATTGGCCAAACGCTGCGAACCGAGCCAACGCGCGGTGAAATCGAAATTCCATTTTTGCGATTTTGCATTTTCTTTCGTGGCGTAGGCCAGGTTAATGAATACACGATGCTTCGCAACAAGCGGACGTTCTTTCAAGCCAGCGGTATAGGTCGTTTGTGCATCGAGCCAGCGATAGGCCAATCGAATTTCACTTCGTTTAATTGGACTGAAGGTGAAGTCAGTTTGAACCGCATTCGCGAAACTTTTTCCAGATAAATTATACAAACGAAACTCTCCAGCTTTTTCGTAATCTGCCACGAGTTGGTTTTTGAAGTTGGTGTGAAAGGCATCTACTGTAAACGTCGCTGTGCGGTGAAACAACTTCGTGCTGTGAACTAAGACTATTCCACTGTTCACCGCTTCTTCCATTTGAAAACCGAATGGATATTCGGTCGTGGCATTCGGAGGTAAAATCCACGCTCTGTTTCCCGCAAGGGCAGAAAGATGATCAATCACCATTTGCGGCGAACGATACGCTTTTCCTGAACTGATTTTAATGTTCGTCTTTTCAGTAATGGAATAACGTGCATGAATGCGCGGAGTGAAGAGCATTCCGTATAAGTTGTTGAAGTCTTCACGCAATCCCGCAACGATTTGAAGTCTTTCAGATGGGCTAGCATTCAATTCTGCGAAGGCCCCGTAGCTTGTTTCCACACGATTCAAATTTCCAACAAAAGAAGTAAGCGATTCGCGGTAATCGTCTGCTGTTGCAGAGGCACCAAGTGTAATGTTGTATCCTTCTGCAAGTTCATTGGCGAACAATAAATTGATGCGTGCAGTTTTCTGAAGGCCATCGTAAATGCGGCTTCCGTACAATCCGTGTTGCTTGTTGTAGCCGATGCTAATCTGACTTCCTAAACTTTTGTGTCCGTGTTCATCGAACATGTATCCCGTCTTCGCAGTGAATTCAGCATGTTCTGTTTGTGAGTTGGAAATCCAAGGCGTGAACGGTACAACTCCTTGGTTGCGGTAGTAATTGATTTGTCCGCTCTCCGTGTTGAATTGTCCGTATGAGACTCCATATTCTCCTCGCAAGCCTTTTGCGCCCGTGTATTGCCAAGCGTTGCGAAGCAAGTAGTTTTTCACCAAAGGATTATCAAGGAATCCATCGTGATTCGTGTCGTACAATTTCTGTGCGCTTGATCCGTGCGCTTGCAATTGGTAGTTCCATTTTTCACCAATAGCTTGATTCGAAAGTATGTTCGTTTCGTAGCGTCCTGCCGAACTCGCATACATATTCAAGAACAAACTTTCTTTCATGGCCGCCGCTTTGTGCGCCACGTTTATTTGTCCTGTAACCCCTTCATATCCGTGCACAACAGAACCTGCGCCTTTCGCAATGGAAATGGAATTGATCCACGGTCCAGGAAGAAAGCTTAGACCCAAGGTGCTTGAAAGTCCGCGCACAGCGGGCATGTTGTCGAAAAGAATTTGCGTGTACTTTCCATCTAAACCCAACATTTTAATTTGTCGCGTTCCAGTAATTCCATCGGTGAACGACGCATCTACAGAACCGTTTGTTTCGAAGCTTTCAGAAAGGCTGCAGCACGCGGCTTTGCACAATTCTTTTTCGTTCATGACCTGAAACGTTTGCGGATCTTTTCCGTTGATGTGCGTTCCACCGTCGTGTTCGTCGATGTGAATGGTGCCTAGCGTGTTGTTCTCTCTCAGATTGAATTTCACTTCTCTGATCGTACCCAACCCCGGATCAATGAAAAGTGAATCGCTGTAATGACCGGTGGAAGTGACCATGAGCCATTTCGCTTCTTTCGGAATACCAATGGAAAATTCGCCTTCCGAATTCGTAACAGTTCCGAGTTGTGTTCCCTTGTAATAAACAAGTGCGTATGCCGGATTCCCAGCATCGTCTAACACAACTCCTTTGACCTGCGCATTTCCAATAGTAACGATTGAAAAAAATGCGATGAGTGCAAGGATGTACTTCATGGATTACTTATGTGGTGCCATGCTTCTGTACTTGCAGCATCCGTGAACGCGGCTGTATTGCTCGTCAGTTGCATTCGATTTCTCCGTGTCGTATCCAGCGGCATTAATTAGCGCGTGAATTTTGTCAAGGGTTATTTTCGTTGGATTGAAAGTGATGGTCAATCGGTGTGCGGTTAAGTCGTAGTCGTATGCGACAACTCCTTTTACATCTACCGCTTTTTCAATGGTGGTTTCACACATGCCGCAAGCACCAGCTACCCAGAAATTTGCAGTTGTGTTTTTTGTCTTTTGCGCAAAAGCGCTGAATGAAAGCATGCATAAAGCAAGCAGGAATATGTTTTTCATTTTTAAGAATTTTTTTGAATAATTACATTTCTAATCTATCCACTTTGTGGACCAATCTCGGAGGGACATATCCACTTCGTGGACTAATCCCGTTGGGACTTTTCTACAACAGAAAAGAGAATACCGCTCAAAGAGCAAGGGTACGTGTGATGTTGGTTGAGCATTTGCCGATTGGCATTTTCCTTCAACATAAAATAAAAAATAAGTAGGCTCAGGAGTAGAAGCAAATAATTGTGGGACAGAAGGAGATGCGCATTGCTCGTGTTCGCTTTCGTATTGAAGGGCGATAAGAACGTCTTCTGAGCAGCCTTCGGAATGGCAACATCCTTTGTGATCGGAGTGAGAATCGTCGTGATGCTCGTCGCCGAATTCGAAGAAATGAATGGCTTGTAATTTTCCACAACAGAAGTGCAGCTTGGCTTCCAGACCGAAAGACATTAAGCTGTAAAAGCCCAAAATAAAGAGAAGAGTTAGCTTCCGCATATTTCAAAGGTAAAACATCTTTTGGTGTATTTGCACGTTGTACCTTTGCAATCTAAAATAAAAGAATCAATGAGCAATTCTATGGATATGTCAGACGTGTTCGTGAAACTGGGAATTCAAGCAGAGAATTTGGGAACCAGCACGGGACAAAACTTTTTTTCTAACGGTGATTTGTTTGCGTCGTTTTCTCCAGT
>CAMCUG010000179.1 GCA_945878835.1 Chryseobacterium gleum
AAAGCTTGGGTGTTGAACGTTCTTCCTCCAATAAAGGTTCCCCAAGTGTCCCACTTCGCAGTTGCCTTCGGTTTTCCTTCAAACACTCCTTTGAATGAATTTTGAAGATTAACGGGCTGGGCCAAAAGAGTTATCTCGGCAGCGCAAAAGAATATGACAAAAAAAATCCGCATCGTTCTAAGATACGGATTTTTTAATTTATGAATGCTATTCATTAATGAGCGTGCTCTCCAGGTTTCAATGGAACTACTTGTGGAACGAAATCCTCTTCGTGTTCTGGGTTTGAATAATCATAAGCCCAACGATGAACTTCAGGAAGTGCGCCAGGCCAGTTTCCATGGATGTGTTGAACGGGTGTCGTCCACTCTAACGTGTTCGACTGCCATGGATTCTGTGAAGCCTTCTGTCCGTAGAATATACTGTGGAAGAAGTTCACGAGGAACAAAATTTGCGCAGCACCACCAACAAGAGCAAAAATACTGATATACGGATTCAAATCCATAACCCAATCTAAGAATTCAAATTCTGAGAAACTGTAGTAACGACGCGGAGCACCAGCCATACCAATGAAGTGCATTGGGAAGAATACCCCGAAACCGCAAACTAGCGTCAACCAAAAGTGAGCATAGCCCAACTTTGTATTTAACATTCTTCCGTACATCTTAGGGAACCAGTGATAAACACCTGCGAACATTCCGAAGATGGCAGACATACCCATTACAATGTGGAAGTGAGCAACTACAAAATACGTATCGTGAACGTTCACGTCTAACGCAGAGTCAGCCAAGATAATTCCTGTCAAACCACCTGTAATGAACGTACTTACCAAACCAATACTGAATAACATAGCGGGAGTGAAGCGTACATTTCCTTGCCAAAGCGTAGTTATGTAGTTGAATGCCTTCACTGCCGATGGAATTGCAATTAACAATGTCGTGAACACGAATACAGACCCTAGGAATGGGTTCATACCAGTGATGTACATGTGGTGACCCCATACAATGAACGACAAGAAACCAATCGCTAAGATTGAACCGATCATCGCCTTGTAACCAAAGATTGGCTTGCGTGAATTGGTAGCAATTACCTCAGAAGAAATTCCTAATGCAGGAAGCAATACGATGTATACCTCTGGGTGACCTAAGAACCAGAATAAGTGCTGGAACAACAATGGCGATCCGCCAGTTACATCCAACGCCTCTCCTTGTATGAAGATATCAGACAAATAGAATGCTGTACCCATGCTTCTGTCCATCAAAAGAAGAACAACAGCAGAAACCAATACAGGGAATGAAAGAACTCCTAAAATTGCAGTTACGAAAATGGCCCATATCGTCAATGGAAGACGAGTCATCTTCATGCCTTTAGCACGAAGGTTAATAATGGTTACCACGTAGTTCAAACCACCCAAGAGTGAAGAGGCTACGAACAACACCATTGAAATTAACCAAAGCGTCATACCCATTCCAGAACCTGGCATTGCTTGTGGCAAGGCAGAAAGTGGTGGGTAAATTGTCCAACCTCCTGATGCCGCTCCACCTTCGACAAACAAAGAAGCCAACATAATTATACTAGACACGGCAAAAAACCAATAGGATAACATATTCAAAAATCCTGAAGCCATGTCGCGAGCTCCAATTTGAAGTGGAATAAGTAAGTTAGCAAACGTTCCTGATAATCCTCCGGTTAAAACGAAGAATACCATGATTGTTCCGTGAATAGTTACCATCGCCAAATAAGCGTTGCGATCTAAGATTCCATCTGGTGCCCACTTGTCTCCAAGAAATGCATTCAAAATCTGAAACTTCTCTCCTGGCCATCCCAATTGAAGACGGAAGAAGATAGATAACATTACAGCCACAACTCCCATTACGATTGCCGTAATTAAGAACTGCTTAGAAATCATTTTATGATCCATCGAGAACACATACTTCGATATGAAGCTCTCCTTGTGATGGTGATGACCGTGGTCTTGTGCGTGCGTGTTTTCAGTTGCTTCCATGATTATCTTTTTTATTTTCCGCCCATTGCTGTGGCTATAGTATCTTTTTTCGGTTCGTTTGCTAAAGTTGTATCCGCTGCTTCTTTTACTTCAGGGGCTTTAAACATTTTTTGTTTTGTAACCCACGCATTGTAATCCGCCTCGCTTTCAACAACAATTTTCATTTGCATGTTGAAGTGAGCCGCCCCACAAACTTTATTACATAGAAGAATGTAATTGAAAGAATCATTACCCGTAATCTTGCGCATTTCCGCAGTTGTTACCGTTGGCGTCATCTTCATACGCGTTGCTACACCAGGTACCGAGTTCATTTGTGATCGGAAGTGAGGCATAAATGCTGAGTGAATAACATCCTGCGAGCGGAAAATAAACTCAATCTCTTTATTTACCGGGATGTGCATTTCACCTTTCACCAAACGGTCATCGTTTCCAGATTCCCATGTGCTTATTCCGTTAACGCTGTTCTCATCTATGTCGGCAATGCGCTGTTTATGTCTCTTCAATCGACTAACCTTATCTTCCAAAGTAGCTACGTAGCTCTCTGGCATCAAAGGCATAAGCTTATTCTCTGCCAGCTGATGCTCAACGTTTTCAATTTGGGCATCCAACTCATCCATCTTAGCACGAATTCCTTCTTTCGTTACAAGGCCAAGGGGATTTGAAGTACTAATCAAATTATAGCTTGCCGTACCGAAGGTTTTGTTTTCACCAGGATAACGCGCAGTCCAATCGAATTGTCTACTGTACAATTCAATTTGAATAGCATCAGCAGAAGCAGGACCTGTTATCTTGTTCCAAGTAATTAAACCGTAAACAATTACGAACGCCAACAAAACACCCGGAACCAAAGTCCATAGCATCTCCAAGCGATTGTCATGTGCGAAAAACTTTGCTTTTCTTCCTTTTTTAAATTGATATTTCCAAGCGAAGTAGAAAAGGAAAAAGTTGACGATAAAAAAGGACACCGTTACCATCCAAATATTGACATTCATCAATTTATCCACATCCGCTCCATGTTCAGAGGCTGATACAGGAAGATAATCTCCGTATCTCACATACAAAAATACAGTTCCTACAAAGAATAAAAACATCCAGACCAACATCAAGTTAGCATTCAGTTTATTGTCGGCCGCAGAGATCTCCTCCTCTTTGTTCTTTCTTAACGAACGGCTCAATTCATATACTTTTGTCAGTTGCGCTATAGCGATGACTGCAAGTATGATAACTAAAAGAATTAGTAGTTTCATTTGACTATCTTTTTTTTCTTACGGTTCTATTAAATGTGATGGTTTGCGCTTTCTTGAAGGAAAGGATGGTTCTTCGGAATAAGAGGAGCCTTCGTTAATGTGGTTAACACCACACGCAAGAACAATCCTAAAAACCCGAGTAACATTCCAATTTCAAACCACCATCCGAAATTTGCATGGTGACCTTCACCGAATCCCCACAACAAATGTCCGTGAATGGTTCCTGGAATAACAGCTAGATACAAATCCGCAAAGTGTCCAATTAAAATAATAATTCCCACTCTGGTCAAGTACTTTGTGCTACGTTTCGCGTCTCGAGATAACAATGCGTAAAACGGAATTACAAAATTGACTGCGAAAATCGTCCACATAAGAATCATGTAGTGATCATAACGCTC
>CAMCUG010000180.1 GCA_945878835.1 Chryseobacterium gleum
GTCTTCTCAGGATCATAGCCCGCCCGCTGCCATGTAACACGTCCAGCATTTCCATAAAACTTTTCAAGGGTTGGGAAGTAATTCCCGGAGGTGTTGTAAATGACAGAACTGTCGCCGCGACTGAAACATTTCAAATTCATTTCATCGAAAGCGACGTGAGGCAAAGAATCAAATACAAAACGATAGTTGTAGTTGTTGGTCTTCCATTGAAGCGATTCGTTTTTATAAAAGGTTAAATCTCGGAAAAGCCCCAAGCTCGTTTCAACAAACTCAGCGCCGTATTTTTTTATTTTCTTGTCGGAATAAATACGAATAACGATGTCGTTCCATCCCTTCAATTCCGATTCGCTTTTTCCGGAATTTGCTAAATACATGAATGCTTGTATGTAATTGTCGTAATCTGGGAAAATTTTAGACTTGTTATCGATGAACAAGGTCAACGTTTCACGAAATTGTTTTTTCTGCGCCTCAGTGTATACATTCCCTTCCAACCACATTTTGGCCAGCTTCTTTTCGATTTGATCTTTGCCATAATCCTTACGCTGGTCTTCGAAAATGTCTGTTAAATAACTTAACATTTTCTCGTCTTCTTCAGGAAGTTTTTCTCCCTTCTGTGCAGATACACCAAGGCTTATAAGTATGGCAAATAATAGGAAAAGTATTTTCTTCATCGTTGCAGGTCTAGTTCCATTACAAGGTTAACGCATTTTCTCATCGAAACATTTTCTGAACGGTTCGAAAAAGGCGCATATTTTCAACAACGAGCATCCTGATTATCGTGCCAAATTCTTAGCAGACGTTGTACCTTTGCAGCCTAATCACTTTTGCAATGAACAAAGAGGTATTTATCGTTTCAGCCGTGCGCACTCCAATGGGAAGTTTCGGCGGATCACTGGCTAGCGTTTCAGCTACACAATTGGGTGCTACCGCAATAAAAGGAGCACTGAGCAAAATTAACTTGAACCCGGAAGAAGTTCAAGAAGTAATCATGGGTTCTGTTCTTCAGGCTAACCTTGGACAAGCACCTGCGCGTCAGGCTGCGAAATTCGCGGGGCTCTCAGATAGCGTGCAATGCACCACTGTGAATAAAGTATGTGCTTCAGGAATGAAGGCAATCATGATGGCTGCGCAAAGCATTCAATGCGGAGACGCAGATGTGGTGATAGCAGGAGGTATGGAAAGCATGAGCAGAGTTCCTTTCTATTCAGAGAATTTACGTTGGGGAAATAAATATGGTAACGTGACCATGGTCGACGGTTTGGCGAAAGATGGACTAACCGACGTGTATCACAATTATCCAATGGGAAATGCGGCAGAGCTTTGCGCGAAAGAGTGCAACATCTCTCGCGAAGCACAAGACGAATTCGCCATTGAATCGTATAAGCGTTCAGCGGCTGCATGGGCATCTGGACAATACGCAAATGAAATTGTTCCGGTTGAAGTGGTTGGAAGAAAAGGCGATGTTGTTCTCTTCTCTGAAGACGAAGAATACAAAAATGTAAGTTTCGAAAAAATCCCAGGACTTCGTCCGGTATTCGCGAAAGACGGAACTGTAACCGCTGCGAACGCTTCAACCATGAACGACGGTGCTGCTGCTTTGATTTTAATGAGCAGAGAGAAAATGGAAGCGCTTGGACTTACTCCATTGGCAAAACTTACAGGTTATGCAGATGCAGAGCAAGCTCCAGAATGGTTCACTACAACGCCTTCTTTGGCTTTGCCAAAGGCGGCTGCAAAAGCAGGTGTGAAATTAGAAGACTTAGATTTAATTGAATTGAACGAAGCTTTCAGTGTAGTGGGTATTGTGAACATTCAAAAAATGAATTTAGATCCATCGAAGGTGAACGTGAACGGCGGTGCGGTTTCTTTAGGACACCCACTTGGATGCAGCGGCGCACGTATTGTTGTTTCTTTGGTTCACGCATTAAAAAATCGCAATCAAAAACTAGGTGGCGCTGGTATTTGCAACGGTGGCGGTGGCGCAAGTGCTGTTGTTGTTGAAGCTGTATAATTCAAACACATGAAATTAGTATTTCCAAAGCAGATCACACCGCGCTGGCTTATCTTCTCGATAGACCTTGCTTTATGTGTATTTGCATTCATTGCGGCTTATCTTATTCGATTCGAATTTGCTATTCCGAAAAATGAGCTGGATCTATTGCTGCTCTTCGCTCCATTTTATTTTGTGGTGAGAGCAGTGTCTTTCTATGTCGGGAAATCGTACTCAGGTATCATTCGCTTTACAAGCACCCAAGACGCCATACGTCTTGGATTTGTTTTGCTGCAAGGAAGCATTGCTTTTGTGATTTTGAATTTTGTACGCAAAGGAATAAACGGAGCGTATCTCGTTCCGCTATCAATCATCATTCTTGAATTTTTAGTGAGTGCTGCTTTACTCGTGTTCTTTCGACTTTCTATAAAATTCCTTTATATGGAATTGAAAACACCGAAAGGAAGTAGAACGAAAGTGGTCGTGTTCGGTGCAGGTGAAGGCGGATTGCTGTTGAAAAGAACGCTCGATCGTGATCGAAACTCTGCTATGGAAGTTGTGGCTTTCTTCGACGATAACCAACAAAAAGTGGGAAAGAAATTGGAAGGCGTAGATATTTTAAGTTCAAAAAATCTCGACGATTTTTTAGCGGCGAATCCAATGGAAGAATTGATTATCGCCGTTCCAGAAATAGCAATTGCACGTAAGCGACAATTAGTAGATTTAGCATTGAAGTACAAGGTTGCTTTGAAGCATCTTCCGCATGCGAACAACTGGATCAATGGCGAATTGAGCGCAAAGCAATTGCGTGAAGTGAAGTTTGAAGATCTTCTTGGAAGAGACGTGATTCAAATGAGTTCGAACGAGGTGAAAGACATTATTCAAAACAAAGTTGTTCTTGTAACAGGTGCTGCGGGGAGTATTGGCAGCGAATTGGTTCGTCAATGCTTGTTGTTGAATCCGGCGAAAGTCATTGCATGCGATGTAGCAGAGACGCCCATGTTTTTATTGGGAAATGAATTGTCGAAATACATCGATGAAGGAAAGTTGGAAATGGTCATTGGCGACGTGCGCAACGAATTGCGCATGCGACGCATGTTCGAAGCGTTTCAACCTAAAATAGTTTTTCATGCTGCCGCTTATAAGCATGTGCCTTTGATGGAAAATAACCCAGCAGAAGCTATAGCGACGAACGTATTCGGTTCAATGAAGGTGTTAGAAATAGCTACAGAATTTGGAGCAGAACGTTTTGTTATGATAAGCACCGACAAGGCTGTGAATCCGACCAACGTGATGGGCGCAAGCAAGCGCATTGCTGAGATGATTGTGCAGTCGAAAGTGACCTCGCTCATTTGCGTCACCACGCGATTTGGAAATGTATTGGGAAGCAACGGTTCTGTAATTCCATTATTTAGAAAGCAGATTGAAGAAGGAGGACCGGTGACTGTAACACACAGAGACATCACACGTTTCTTCATGACCATTCCTGAAGCGGTGCAATTGGTTTTGGAAGCAGGTGCAATGGGGAAAGGAAACGATATTTTCGCTTTTGATATGGGACAACAAGTCCGTATTTCAGATTTAGCGGAACAGATGATTCGTTTAAGCG
>CAMCUG010000181.1 GCA_945878835.1 Chryseobacterium gleum
GCGTTTCACATTGATGAAAAGACCCGCTTAGCCATTATTCATTTTGTGCATTCAAAGGAGATTGAAACTTCCGATTATTTCTTTTGCATGCGAAACGCTGACGGACAAGAGCACAGTCATTTGCCTTCCGGAGAGCTAGTATTCTTTCGCATTCCAGAGGAGAATTTGTTTTTCTTCCGCTATTTAGGAACCGACGAATTGAAGTTGAACGGAAGTTCTATTACTCCGAATTCGGTGAATGCGTTTTCATCGGGCTCTTCCATTCGCGGAGCGAAGAGCAAGCCTGTTTTTTACAGCGATGTGCTTCATTCGTTCTTGGCTTCAGAGAATTTAGATGGAATAGATTTCCTGTGCAATACCATCTCTCATGATTTTCCAAATGGAAAAAAAGCACTGGAAACATTGCGTTTCAGGGCTTCTTCTGGAAACTTAATAGGTATCATGGGTGGAAGCGGTTCGGGTAAATCTACGCTTCTTAATATTCTGAACGGAAACACACGTCCGAAATACGGCGATGTGCTTATTAACGGGAAAAGTATTTTCAACAAGAAGCAATCGCTGAAACACCTCATGGGTTATGTTTCTCAAGATGATATTTTAATTGAAGAACTCACGGTGTTTCAAAATTTGTACTTCAACGCGCAACTGCTTTTTAAAGGCAAGTCGAAGTTGGAATTACAAAAGATGGTTTTGCGCACGCTTCAAGATGTTGGACTTTCAGATTGCAAAGATCTTCGTGTTGGAAATGTGCTAGACAAAACCATTAGCGGTGGACAGCGCAAACGTTTGAACATTGCGCTCGAGTTGATGCGTGAACCCGAAGTGCTTTTTGTAGATGAACCCACAAGCGGACTTTCCAGTCGAGATTCAGAGAACATTATGGATCTGTTGAAGGAATTAACGCTTCGCGGGAAACTCATCTTCGTGGTGATTCATCAACCTAGCAGCGACATCTTCAGCCTATTTGATCAATTGCTTTTATTGGATCAAGGTGGAAAGCCGATCTATTATGGAAATCCGATCGATAGCATTTTCTATTTCAAAAAATTGGTGAATCAAGTGAACATAGACGAGAGTCGATGTTCGCATTGCGGAAATGTAAATCCGGAACAACTCTTCAATATTATTGAAGCGAAGGTGCTCGACGATTACGGAAATGAAACGCAGCAGCGAATAATTACACCTCAAGAGTGGAACAACTTCTACACCGTCATGTGTGCACCAGAGCAAGATACACGTATGAAGGAGGATGTGCAGAATGCAGAGTCTGAAAAGAAGTTAGCGGCAAGCAATTTACCTAGCGCATTCAAACAATTTCAAGTGTTCTTGCTGCGCGATGTGCTAGGGAAAATAACCAATAAGCAATACCTTATTGTGAACCTGCTGGAAGCGCCGTTGTTGGCATTCTTGCTCAGTTGGTTCATTAAGTATTCGGAAAAAGACAATTATGTCTTCCGGGAAAATGTTAACCTTCCGCAGTATTTATTCATTACCATTGTGGTGGCGCTGTTCATGGGATTAACGGTGAGTGCGGAAGAAATTATTAAGGACAAGAAGATTCTGAAGCGCGAGAAATACCTGAACCTGAACAAGAACAGTTATCTGTTTTCGAAGGTGGGACTCATGTTTTTAATCTCGGCCATTCAAACAGCATCGTATGTTTTAGTTGGAAATTCCATATTAGAAATTCAGGGTATGTTTTGGCCTTATTGGCTCATTCTATTCAGCACAGCTTGTTTTGCGAATGTCTTGGGACTGAACATTAGCGCCACGTTCAACAGTGCCAAGGTGATCTACATTCTTATTCCAATTCTCATTATTCCACAGCTGTTGTTCAGCGGAGTTATTGTTCGTTTCGACAGACTACACGAGTCAATGGTAACTGAAGGTGAGGTGTCCTGGGTTGGAAACACCATGGCCAGTCGCTGGGCGTATGAAGCGTTAGCGGTAGAGCAATATTGCAACAACGCTTTTAATTCACGCGTGTTTGAAACCGATGTGCAATTGAAATCGATTACCTGGGAAAAAGATTTTTGGTTGGTTGAAATGCGTAATCAGCTGAACAATTGGGACAAGCCGAATTCAACCACCAATGTTGAATTGATGAAGAATGAATTTGCGAAACGCGCAGATATCTCTTCGGAAATGAAATGGGCCACTGAACAGATTGCTGCGAACGGATTGGCTTCTCGAGATACCTTATTGGGTGCCTTGGGGAATTATGAATCGAACCTCATCGATCGTTACAACAACTTGAACGAAGCAAAAGAAAGTTGGTTGTTTTCGTTAAGAGATACCGAGGAGAAGCAGAAGGTTTATCAGACAGACATGGACAATTATTCGAATGAATCGTTGGAGGAAAGCGTTACTGCGAAAAACGACGTGAAGAATATTGTAGTAGCAGAAAATGGCCTAGTGCGAAAAGCGAATCCGATTTACTTTTTACCGAATCCAGGAACGTCGTTTTTCAAATCGCATTTCTACGCACCGAAGAAATGGATAGGAGGGAAGGAAAGTGGGAAATATGTCAATACGTCAGCAGCGAATACAGTTGTCATTTGGTTAATGACACTAGCTCTGACGCTGTTATTGATATTTGACGGAATGAATAAACTGGCGAAGCTTTACACCTTCACCATACGGAAAGGAACAGACAAGATAGCTTCGTAATCTTCTCCGGCTTCCAACATGTCTTCGTCATCTGCTTCGTAGTGCCAAAGGACCGTTGCGTTATCTCCAAGTGGTTCTAGTTTACGGAAAAGATCGAGCAAACATTTCGAACTACTCGTGTTGAAGTATTCCAAATGAACTTGAAATTCTGTTTTAGCTGGTGAAGATTTCACCCATTCACCCATCCACTCAATTAGCGGTTTGTAGAAGTCTAATGCGTTTTCAGGAATAGATCTTCCTTTCAATTCTAAAATACCTCCAACTGCATTGAAATGCACATGCGGAGATTTAGGCGATGCTTCTCGAAGGATTGAATTCATGAGTGCAAGATAGAAAATTCTTCGAAGCAAAATTAAGGGAGTATATTTGTTTACGAAATATTCTTATGGACAACACCAAGGAGTGGTTTGCATCGTGGTTCGATTCTCCCTTTTACCGCGAATTATATGCACACAGATCAGGAGAAGAAGCCAGAGCTTTTATTTTGAGGCTTATTGAGAAATTGAACCTGCCAGCTTATTCAAGTGTGTTGGACGTTTGTTGCGGGAATGGTAGGCATAGCGAGGTGTTCAGCGAGAAGTCGTACAGTGTAGTTGGGATAGATATTAGTGAAAAAAGCTTAGACGAAGCCAAGGCTAGAAATTTAAAAAACACTAAATTTCACAATGCAGATGCAAGGAATTTTGAACTGCACGAGCGATTCGACTGTGTGTTGAATTTATTCACAAGTTTTGGCTATTTTGAAACAACGGAAGAGCACATTGAAATGCTTCAGCGTATTTATGAGCATTTGAACGACAACGGTGTTTTTGTACTCGATTTTTTCAATGCTGAAAAAGTACGATTATCTGGCAATGAAGAACGCAAGGTGGTGAAAGACGGAGCCGAGTTTCACATAAAGAAAGAGATCGCCAACAATCGC
>CAMCUG010000182.1 GCA_945878835.1 Chryseobacterium gleum
ATATTTTTAAGTAGGTTGCTGGGTTCGAACGACTGCTTTTTCCTATCGGATTTTGATCTACAAATTCCAATGCTTTTATGGAAGAAATATTTCCTGAAAGTTCGCTGTAATTCGAACTGTTTTCTGAAATTCCATTCAAGGCATTTTGAAGGGCAGGGTAGAGGACACTCTTGATAAGTGTACTTTTTCCAGATCCGCTAACCCCGGTAATGACGATGAATGCGTGAAGAGGTATGTCAATGCTCGCATTCGATAAATTGTGAAGATTCACTTCTTTCAACGATACGAAATCGTTGAGTTTTTTCTTCGTTTTTTCAATGTGAATTTTCTTATCTCCACGCAAATATTCTCCGGTTAAAGTTTTGCCTTTTTTCTCGAGATCTTTTGCACTTCCTTCAAACACAATTTCACCGCCTTTCGCTCCAGCCTCTGGACCAATATCAATAATGTAATCGGCATTGCGAATTATTTCTTCTTCGTGCTCAACTACAATTACGGTGTTGCCCTGATCGCGTAAATTCTTCAATACTTCGAGTAATCTTTTGCTGTCGCGCGGATGCAATCCAATGCTAGGCTCGTCCAAAATATACATAGATCCAACCAACGCGCTTCCCAAGCTAGTCGCAAGGTGTATGCGTTGCGCTTCACCACCGCTTAGTGTGTTAGAAAGTCTGTTGAGTGTTAAATATTCCAGTCCCACTTCGCACAAAAAAAGAAGTCTGTTTTTTATCTCTAGAAGAATCCTTTTCGCAATGGATTCGTCGTTCTTCGTTAATGAAAGTGTCTCGAAAAAGTTTAAAGATTTATGTAAAGGAAGTAGCATCAGTTCAGAAACCGATTTGTTTGCAATCTTCACATAATTCGCTTCTTTTTTTAATCGCGTTCCAAGACATTCAGGACAAGCTGTTCTTCCGCGATAGCGTGAAAGCAATACACGGTTTTGAATCTTATACGTCTCTGCTTCTAAGTACTTGAAGAAGGTGTTAATGCCATGAAAATGTGTACATCCATCCCAAATGGTTTTCTTCTGAACGGCGCTTAATTCCCGGTAAGGCGTGTGAATGGGAATGTCCGATTTCTTCGCATTTCGAATCAAATCATCCTTCCAACCACTTAGTTTTTCACCCTTCCAACAGGCGATACAATCTTGATAGATTGAAAGGTTTTCATTTGGAATAACCAACTTCGAATCAATGCCAATGAGACTTCCAAATCCTTCGCACGATTTACATGCGCCAATAGGGTTATTAAATGAAAACAAATTCAATGAGGGTTCTTCGAAAACAACACCGTCTTCTTCCAACTGATTCGCGAAAATTTCGAATTTCTTTTTGTCCGGAAAGAAAAGCGCGCAGTGCCCGCGTCCCAAGGAAAACGCCAGATCTACGCTGTCTCCCAAACGTGAAGCTTCTAACTCATCGTCTTTCGACATGCGGTCTATGAGCAAACGATAGGTATGCTTTGATGAGTATTCCGCTTCTTGAATTTCAATAAATTCATTGGCAACAACGAGTCTGCTGAACCCTTGCGCAAGGAGTGTTTCTTTCGCTATTTGAAAGGATGTTTCAGATTCTATTTTAAGTGGACATACAATAGCAAAGCGTGTTTCATTTTTCAATTTGAAAATCGCATTCACCACATCCGAGGTGTTGTTCTTGGTTATTGCCTTTCCTGTAATAGGAGAGAAGGTTACGCCAATGCGTGCATAAAGCAGCTTCATGTAATCGTATATTTCTGTTGAAGTTCCAACGGTAGATCTTGAGCTTCTTCCCGTTACTTTTTGTTCAATGGCAACAGCCGGACTAATCCCTACAATAGAGTCTACATCGGGTTTGTCGAAACGTCCCAAGAACTGACGCGCGTAGGAAGATAGACTTTCAACATAACGTCTTTGTCCTTCTGCAAATAGCGTGTTAAAAGCCAAACTACTTTTCCCAGAACCACTCAATCCTGTAAGGACAACGAGTTTGTTTCTAGGGATAGAAACAGAAACGTTTTTAAGATTGTGCACGCGTGCACCGTTAATAATGATGTGGGTCTTATAACTCTCGTTCTTCACGTCTTTCAAATTGAAGTATCAAAGGTATTACCTCTTCAAGCAGATTATTGTTCATTAGTAGGAAAGAAAAAAAAAGAAAAAAAAATTTGTGTTTAGTGAAAAGAAGAACTATATTCGTTTTGAAGATGTGGAAGTAAATACATTGAAATTAAAAAATCACACTAAACGCCTATAGAATATAACACTACTTTTTTTCAGTTCTAAATTAGTTGAACCATTTAAAAAAGGAGGCCGTTATGCGTTTATCACTCGAATCAGATCGTCAATTGGTTACCTTGTATATGCAAGGAAACGAACCTGCGTTTCGTGAGTTAATGTCACGCTACAAGTCCAAAGTGTTTGGTAAAATCTACATGTTCGTTCGCGACCGCGAATTAGCAAACGATTTATTCCAAGATACATTCTTGAAGGCTGTGCAAGCATTGAAAGACGGACAGTATAACGAAGAAGGTAAATTCTCTGCCTGGATTATGCGTATTGCACACAACTTGTGCATAGACCATTTCCGCAACAACAAGAAAATGCCCATTCAGCGTGCTACCGATAAGTATGATCCACTAGATTTCGTGAAAGAAACTTCGAATAATGTGCTGACGCAGGTTATTCAAAAGGAAGTAACCAAAGAGGTACGCCAGTTAATTGGTATGCTTCCTTCCGAGCAACGCGAAATCGTAATGATGCGTATCGTTTATGACATGAGCTTCAAGGAAATTGCAGATCACTTGAATATCAGCATCAATACAGCTTTGGGAAGAATGCGCTACGCGTTAATTAATCTTCGTAAGCACATTGAAAAGCACAACATTAAACTGGTAATCTAAAAAAGATTAGTCGGAGGGCAATATCGAAAGAAAAGGTTGCGTTAAGCCTAAAACTAAAACGCGCCTATGCAAAATTTTACCCTTCAAGATTTAGTAGCTTTTATGGAGTCGGAAGAATTAATTCTTTCAGCTTATGAGCAGCTGCAACCGGTTACCAAAAATTATATTTGGAACTAATGAAAAGCCACTCTCAGGAGTGGCTTTTTTCTTGTTTACTTTTGCCCCATGAAAGTGCAACGCCTCTTATTCATTCTCTTCATTAGCGCTGCTTTTCTGAATGCCTGTTCTACAGGAAACTCTTCGGGCGATGTGACCGTTCTTTTTCAACCCAAATACGCCAAAGGTTTTCGCGTAGTGAAAAGTGGAAACGACACCCTCATTCAGTTCCTGTCTCATTCTGATTCTCATTCTGTTTCTCATTCCGTTTCTCTTTCTCAAATCAATCCCGAAAGAATTGCCCTTCTTAGCACCACGCATACCTATTTCATAGATGCATTAGATGGAATGAATAACGTATGCGGCGTTACCTACGCAGACCGCATTCAGCTTCAGAAACTGCAAGAGCAAATTTCAAATGGAACGACACAAAATCTCACAAGAAACGGCGATGTAAATCTAGAAGATTTACTTATGTTGAATCCAACCGTGCTCTTCAGCGTTCCCTTCGAACCCACAGACT
>CAMCUG010000183.1 GCA_945878835.1 Chryseobacterium gleum
GGAATTTTCGATTTGTTGGAAGATGCGAAATTGGAAGATTGGCACACCATGGTAGATGTGAATATTAAAGGAGTGCTAAATGTTCTACACACTTGTCTTCCGCATTTGGTGGCCTCTACAGGACATATAATCAATCTCGGATCCTTAGCTTCTCACTTTGTGTTTCCCAATTCTGGAGTCTATAGCGCAACGAAACATGCTGTTTTCGCGATTAGCGAGAGCATTCGTACTGAACTTGCAAAAAAAGTTCGTGTAACCACGATTAGCCCTGGATCCGTTAACACTCCTTTTGTTGAACAGACGAAAAACGAAGCGTTACTTGCGCAATTCCGTCCAAGCTTCGCGGCTGGAATGCCGGTAGAATGGGTTGCTCAACAAATCATGAATGCGATTGAAGTTCCCGACGGGGTAAATGTGAGCGAAATAATCATGCGTCCGTTTCTTCCAGAGAAAAAATAAACAATTTGTGAAATATTCTTAATAAGTTCTTTTTCTCAAAGGCCTTAAATAGTCCTATTTTTGCGCGTTGCCCAAAAAAGCAACGCTCGGATGTATGGGTGAAGAACTAACAGAAAGAAAAAAGCTATACGATTATCAAGAAAAAGCCCTTGAGCGAATCTTCGCGCGTATTCATGAGTTTCCCACCAATTACAATTTATGTTTTCAGCTTCCCACAGGCGGAGGGAAAACAGTTATTTTTTCTGAAATAGCTCGTCGCTACATCCAGGAAACAGGAAAGAAAGTTCTCATTCTCACTCATCGAATTGAATTATTAAGTCAGACCAGCAATGTCCTGAATAATTTTTCAGTAAAGAATAAAATCATTGTCAGCAAAGTCAAGCAATTACCCGATGAATCGGATTACGAATGCTTTGTGGCCATGGTGGAAACACTTCACAATCGTTTACGCGACGAAAAAATGGAATTCGCGAATTTAGGATTGGTTATCATTGATGAAGCCCACTACAACTCATTTCGAAAACTATTCGGATGGTTTGAAGAACAGGTGATTCTCGGTGTCACGGCAACTCCTTTGAGCAGTAACATTAAGCTTCCTCTAAAAGACAACTACCACGATTTAATCATTGGCGAAAGCATTGGCAATCTAGTAGGACGAGGATACCTTGCCAGAGCCACTACATACAGTTACGATGTCAGCTTGCATTCTTTGAAAGTCGGAATTACCGGAGACTATACAGTAAGCAGTTCCGAGAAGCTTTATGGAAATATGTACATGCAAGAAAAACTGCTGTACGCCTATGAGCAAAAAGCAAAGGGAACAAAGACATTAATCTTCAACAACGGTATTAACACCTCCAAGCAGGTATTCCATTTGTTTCGTGAGCAAGGATATGAAATTCGACATTTAGATAACACACATAACGAACAAGAGCGCCGAGAAATTCTCGATTGGTTTAAAACCAAACCCGACGCTGTATTGTCATCTGTATCTATTTTAACCACTGGTTTCGATGAACCATCTGTAGAAACAATCATTATCAATCGCGCAACCAAATCCCTGACGCTCTATCATCAAATGATTGGACGTGGTTCGCGGATTTTCAAAGAGAAAAAAGAATTTACCGTTATTGATTTAGGAAATAACGCAAAGCGCTTTGGGCTTTGGGAGCAGTTCATTGATTGGTTCGACATCTTCGCTCATCCGCACAATTACCTCGAGAGTATTGTGAGCGACGAACAGATGTCGCGTGAAATGAAATACGAAATGTCGCCTGAGATTCGTGATATGTTTGCGTTGTCTCCGGTGATAGACTTCGACATAAAAGAAGAGTATTTGCGCATTACGCGTTTCGGGGAAAAAGGAAAAAGCGTACTTGACAAAAGCATGAAACAACATGCCACGATTATTCAAGAAAACGCACCAACGTTAGAAAGAGCTTTCGAACTACTAAAAATTCTAGATCAAGATATAAAGAGCCGTATGAAGCAATACAGTTATTGCATTTCAAAAAGCACCGATAGTTATCTAGATTGGCTGAAGGAAGAGTACATTCGTAAACTTCGTTTAGACCTTGGTAATTTATACAGCCCAAATGTAAATGAAGATTAAACAATTCCATATTTTTGTTGTTTTTGTTTAGACATTATGAAATTTATGCTTCCACATAAAAACGATTTTTCTGCCTCGCTTGTAGTATTTCTTGTTGCACTCCCTTTGTGTCTTGGAATCGCGTTTGCTTCAGGGCTTCCTGCGATTACAGGGGTTATCTCAGGAATATGCGGTGGTCTCCTCGTTGGTGCATTAAGCGGGTCACAGCAAAGTGTTAGCGGACCAGCCGCCGGTCTATTGGTCGTCGTTACGACTGCTATATCTAGTTTAAACAATGACTTTTCGTTATTCTTCACTGCTGTTTTACTAGCAGGACTTATTCAAGTTGTTCTGGGAATATTGAAAACTGGTTTTTTGGGGGGATTTATTCCCACTTCAGTGATTAAAGGAATGATGGCAGCCATTGGCTTCATTTTAATATTTAAGCAAATCCCTCACCTTGTCGGGTTCGACGGGGACTTTGAAGGGGACGAAAGTTTCTTTCAGCGCGATGGAAACAATACCATCACAGAACTTTTTCATGCGACCATTCACAGCGAAGCTGTTTTAATAGGACTAAGCTGTTTGATTTTATTAATTATTCTCGATACACCCCGAATAAAAAAGTCAATAGTTTTAAAAATAGCCCCTCCATTTTTAGTCGTTGTTGTATTGGGTATATTCTTAAATCTGTACTCCTCTTTTTTTGGTATCACTGAGCAACTCGGAAATGAACACCTGATTCAGCTTCCTCCGTTAAGCACAGCTGCCGATTTATTCCTATGGAACAAATTCAGTTTGGATAGTTTGCTTAACTCTGCAGTTTGGATGCAGGCTTTCATTATTGCTATTGTTGCCAGCTTAGAAACCATATTAAATATTGAAGCCACTGACAAATTCGACGAGGAGAAACGGATTACGCCTCCTAACCGAGAACTAGTTGCTCAAGGAATTGGCAATATATTCAGCGGCTTATTTGGTGGTCTACCAGTAACTTCTGTCGTTGTGCGAAGCTCTTCGAATAGACTAGCGGGTGCTAAAACAAAATGGTCTGCAATTCTTCATGGATTTTGGTTGCTTTGTGCCATTCTTTTTTTGGGACAATACCTCAACCTAGTACCTCTCTCGGCATTGGCTGCGATTCTCATATTTGTTGGATTCAAATTAACCAAGCCATCTATTTTTCGAGATCTTTGGTTTGAGGGTATTTCTCAATTCCTTCCTTTTATTGCGACATTCCTAGCCATCTATTTTAGCGATATGCTCAAAGGTGTGCTAATTGGAATTGCATTCGGCATGTTTTTCATTATTCGAACGAATTTCAAAAGTGCAATTCAAATTACAAAAGGCGACAACAATGATATACTTCTCCGCTTTCGGAAAGATGTTTCGTTCTTGAATAAACCATTATTGAAGAAAACATTTATGCGTATTCCTCCAAATAGTTATTTATTAATAGATGCCCGTAAATGTGAATT
>CAMCUG010000184.1 GCA_945878835.1 Chryseobacterium gleum
AAACGTAACTGTTCTGTACATTGCCCCAGAATCGATGTAGATGTAATTCAAGTTTTTTGCAATGGCTTTAGCTAATGTGCTTTTACCACAGGATGAATAGCCATCAATGGCAATGTTAATTTTGTTGGTCACTCGGTTAGGGAATTGAAGGTTCGAATTTACAATGCTTCCGCGGAAATCACCAATTTTAATTTCAAAATGTGGTAATATTGCGAGCATGAAAATTTTGAGACGATTGACAGCTGTAAATAAAATGAACCATCCAACGTTTTTCGTTGCATTGATTTCGGTTTTTATCTTTCAGTCGTGCAACAACATTCCATACTTTGGACACCAAGAGGGGAAGATCATTTACGACGTCACTTTTCCTTACGAATCGATCGATATTAAACTTGCACTTTTCCCAAGTGAAATGACGTGTATCTTCGACGGTGAGCATCAGCATACCCGCATTGAATCGGCATACGGTATTGTGAAATCGGAGTTTATTATTGACCACAAAAAGAAAGAGTTTAATCATTTGTTGGCTTGCTTTGGAAGTGATTATGTGATGCATTTGAATGAAGGGGAATACAACGAATGGATCAAACAATTTCCTTCCGTTCGTTTAGAAGCTACAGAGGAAACGATGATGATTGCGGGATACGAGTGCAAGAAGACTATTGCTTATTTCAAAAGTGATTCGTTGCCCTCTGTGGAGTTGTATAGCACTACGAAATTAGATTTAGACGGAAACAATTGGTGGAATACGTATGCGGGTGTTGAAGGAACACTCTTGGGTTATGACATTGAACAATACGGAAGACGGATGCAAGTGCGCGCGCGTGAGGTCATTTTTCAAAAAACTTCTTCAGAAGATTTTCAAATTCCAAGCTCCTACACCCCAATAAGCGCGAGTGATATGAAAGCCAAGCTCGACGAAATTGTAAAAGATTATCTCGATTGATGAACCATTAGTGAACTTCCCTGTACAGCATAAAAAATTCAAGTTATGCTGTTATCCTTTCTCAGATTCTTTCAAAGCGACGCCAGGCATTTTCAAATTGTTTCTCAAACTATTTTCGTTTGCATAGGCGTTGTATTCCTTCGTTGGGATTATTCATTCCTCGCTATTTCGCTCACCTTCGGCACAGCACTTTCTATTCAACTGATTGGAATTTATTTACTGAAGCTTCCTCTTCATTCCATAAAAAGTGCATTGATTACAGCTTTCGGATTAACGCTCTTGTTCAAGAGTAATGAACCGATGCTTTATGCATTAGCAGCAGCCATTGCTATTGGACAAAAATTCATATTTAAAATTAGAGGTCAGCATCTTTTCAATCCTGCCAATGTTGGCATTATTGCCGTGATACTTTTCACCAATAACGCCTGGATTTCCCCTGCACAATGGGGCAACAGTACCGTGCTCATCTTTGTAATTGGCACAGCAGGTTTGGCAGTGCTTTCAAGAGTCAAGCGCATAGACACCGGAGTCATTTTCATTGCAACTTTATTCGCATTGGAATACTATCGAACCATTGTTTATCTCGGTTGGAATTGGGAAGTGCTCCTTCACAAATTATCCTCGGGTAGTATCTGGTTATTTGCGCTTTTCATGATAACCGATCCAATGACTATTCCTACGAATCGAACAGTGCGAATTATCTGGACGATGGCTGTTGCCTTCACTTCGTTCTACCTCACGAATTATTACTTCGTCACCGGAGCGCCGCTCTGGGCATTGGTTTGCTTCACTCCGCTCACTCCGCTCTTGAACAAATTTTTTCCAAGCAAAACATTCAACTGGATTCATTCAACACAAAAACAATTCAACCATGACACAAAGATTGCTTATTAAGGCAGCAGCACTTTTAGTGCTCCTTGCAAGCGTGAACGCTTATTCGTTCTGTGGATTTTATGTCGCGAAAGCCGACGCGACACTCTTCAACAACAAGAGTGAAATTATTTTGGTTCGCGATGGAACGCGCACGTCTATTACCATGTCGAACGATTTCAAAGGGGATGTGCGCGATTTCGCCATGGTTGTGCCTGTGCCTGTGGTGCTTCAGGAAGGCGACATTAAAGTCGTTGACCGAAGAATTTTCGAAACACTGGACGCATACTCTTCTCCGCGATTGGTGGAGTATTACGACACCAACCCATGCTATGAGGTCTTAAAAGAAGAAGCAAACTGGAGCGAAGCAGTCACCTCTACAAATGCCGGAACGCGCATGGAGTATGACATGGTTGAAACAAAATTCAATGTGACCATTGAAGCGGAATACACCATTGGAGAATATGATATAGCTCTTCTTTCAGCAAAAGAAAGTACTGGGTTGAAAAACTATTTGATTCAAGAAGGATATAAAATCCCAGCTACTGCGGAAAGTGTGCTTGAACCTTACATCAAGAGCAACATGAAGTTCTTTGTTGTGAAGGTGAATCTCGACAAGCAAAAGAACACCGGATTCGATTATTTGCGTCCCATTCAAATCAACTTCGATCACCCGAAATTCATGTTACCTATTCGATTGGGAATGGCGAACAGTACTGGCGAGCAAGACATGATTGTCTATGCCTTCACGAAGGCGGGACGTGTGGAATGCACGAATTACAGAACGGTTAAGGTTCCAACGAATCGCAACATTCCGTTGTACACGAAAGACATCTTCGGAGAGTTTTACAAAAACCTATTCACGCGCGCGTATTCTCGCGAAGGAAAGAATGCGGTTATGTTGGAATACGCCTGGAATGTGACGCCAAGCTGGGGCGGAATGAAATGCGATCCGTGCGTTGGGAATCCGCCTATCTACAACGACTTCGCGGAAGCGGGCGTTTGGTGGGCCGGTTGGAATTCTGCTTCTCCAGTGTTCTTCACAAGGCTTCATGTGCGCTACAGCAACGCTAAATTCCCAGCAGATCTAACTTTCCAGATTACGCCTAACACCGAGAATTTTCAGGCAAGATATATTCTTACTCATCCTGCTAGAGGCCCTTTCGATTGCGATGAATCGCAAGACTATTTGGAATCGTTACGTTCACGCAGAAAAGTTGAAGTGGATGAATTGTATGCGTTAGCGGGAATTAAACCGAACGGTCGCAGCGATAAATACATCAATGAATTTGTTTCATTCATGATTAACAAACCTTATGATTCTATGTTGAAGGGGGAAGTGATTCCTGGTGAAGATTCTCCGATGAATCCGAATGAAATTGAATTGGATGAAGCGTACATTCATTCCGACATGGAAACGAACGAAGCGTTCTTGCAAAACAAAGATTCAGACAAAAACAAAAAGCTTTGGGAAGTGCCTCTCTTCCTGGGGTCCGTTGTCGGCTTAGCACTTTTCGTGTCACGAAAACGAACGAAAGAATAGACACAAAAAAGGGCGACCGTTGGTCGCCCTTTTCACTTCAACATAAAATATTAATAGTACATGCTGCGACGAACCTTCGCAACATATTTAGCCAAGCGAATTACTTGCTTCGTATATCCGAATTCATTGTCGTACCAGACGTATAGAACAATGCCCTTTCC
>CAMCUG010000185.1 GCA_945878835.1 Chryseobacterium gleum
GAATTTTTACATTTCGTTTGGCGAACACAGTCGTTCTCCCAACTGCCTTTGACAACAACAGATGGCAATGTTGTACAGGTTGAATACCCCGGTTTTTTAAACCGACATGCGGGACCAGATTTCATGGATGCGCGGGTTCAAATCGGAGATGTCCTCTGGTGCGGACCGGTTGAACTTCATTTGAAATCATCGGATTGGCTGCTTCACGGACACACGGGTGATCCGCGATATGACAATGTAATTCTGCACGTTGTTTACGAAATGGATCAGCACGTTCCTGCCAACGTCCCAATCCTAGAATTAAAAAATTACATCATTCAGGGTCAATGGGAAACGGTTCAGCAATGGAAAAACATTCAGGACCACATTCCTTGTGGTGGTAATTTCGGCGACTTGCGGAGTGTTGTTCGAATAAATTGGATCAACCGAATGGCGGTAGAGCGTTTAGAAAAAAGAGTTTCCGAGTGGCGCAGCAGATCGTCGGAATTGAACGGAGATCTTTTGCAGCTGTTTTACGAAAAATTTTTCAGAGCATTTGGTTTTGGATTGAACGGAGAGTTATTTGAAAATGTAGCCACGCGATTTACTTTTCGTAATTCACTTCGATTGATAGATGAACCGGAATTGTTAAAAGCAGTGTTGCTTCAGATGTTCGGATTCGAAGCGGCGAGGTCGAAAGCGGTTATTTGGAAAAAGGCTTCTGCTCTTATTGAAGCCAATCAATGGAATGCCCTGGCACCTCAAGCCCTCAATACTGGAAAAATACGCCCGAAGAGAAATAATAAAGTTCGAATTGAGCAATTAGCCGATGAACTTCCTCAAATCTCGCTTTGGTGGAATATGATTTTTAATAAAGCGGAAATGAAGGAGTGGAAATTAGAGTTGTATAAAAAAGGAAGAATGAATCAGTTGTTCGCTCACTTAGCAGTGAATGTGTTTGCACCTTTGTTGTTTTTTCTTCACGAAAGAAAAATGGATGAGTCTTATGCTGAAAGAGCACTCGAGTTGCTAGAACTAATTCCGCTTGAAGACAATCGAATTACGCGTTTGTGGAAAATTCACGATGTTGTTGGAACCAACGCCCTAGAGTCGCAGGGACTCATTCATTTGTATGGAATGTATTGTGAACCAAGAAAATGCTTAAATTGCGCTTTAGGTGCTGAAAAACTGAAACGAAATGAATTTTTTGAAGTCCTTATTTGATTTTTGTGAGCTCAGATTCTTTGGGGTTTGCGAAGCTTTAGGTAAGAAGCTAGATATGAATTCAAACAGAATACGTCTTTCATTTGTCTACCTTTCTTTTCTAACCTTTGGTTCGCCCATCGTTATCTATTTGATTCTTCATTTTTGGCAAAAGCATTCGTTAGCGGGTTTTCGCCTCAGAAAAAAGAATCGGATTTGGGAGTTGGACTAACTTTTTTCTATGCTATTCCACTGAAAGCTTGGAAGTTTGAAAGTTTTTCGTACTTTTGCCGTCCATTTTAAAATCAATATATCATGAATCGTTACGAAACTGTTTTCATTTTGACTCCCGTGCTGTCTGATGATCAGGCGGCGGAAACAGTAGACAAGTTCAAAAAATTTCTGAAAGCAAAAGGTGCTTCGATTAAACACGAAGAGAACTGGGGCCTCCGAAAATTGGCCTATCCAATTCAGAAAAAATCAACTGGTTTCTACTATCTAACCGAGTTTGAAGCTGCTGGAGATGTTATAGGTGTTCTAGAAACTGAATTTCGTCGCGACGAGCGCGTTATTCGCTTCTTAACTACTGTAATGGATAAATTCCACTTGGAATATTCAGAAAGCCGCAGAAACAAATTAAAAGAAAAGAAAGCCGCTCCTAAAGAGGCATAACCAAAAAAAATTGAACCCATGAGCGATAATTCAGAAATCCGCTACCTCAATCCAATTGATATTGAAACCAAGCAAGCAAAGTATTGCCGTTTCAAGAAATCAGGTATCAAATACATTGACTACAAAGACGGTGACTTCTTATTGAAGTTATGCAACGAGCAAGGAAAAATTCTTCCTCGTCGTCTTACTGGAACTTCGTTGAAATACCAACGTAAAGTTTCTCAGGCAATTAAAAAGGCGCGTCATTTGGCATTAATGCCATACGTAGCTGACATGTTGAAATAAATTAAGGAGGACTAGTCATGCAAATTATACTAAAAGAAAACATTGAGAAATTAGGAGCTAAAGACGAGATCGTAGCAGTGAAAGCTGGTTATGCTCGTAACTACCTAATCCCAAGAGGATACGCGGTTCCTGCAACAGATTCAGCATTGAAGATGCACGCAGAGAACTTGAAGCAACGTGCGCACAAGGAAACGAAAATTTTGGCTGAAGCGCAAGCAACTGCTGAGAAGATGGCTTCTGTAAGCATTAAGTTGGTTACTAAAGCTTCTGACACCGGAAAAATCTTTGGTAGCATCAACACTATTCAACTTTCTGAGGCTCTAGCGAAAGAAGGTTTTGCAATCGACAGAAAGAGCATTAGCATCTCTGAAGAGCACATTAAGAACCTAGGTACTTATGAGGCTCGTGTGAAATTGCACAAAGAGGTAAGTGCTACGTTCAACTTCGAAGTTGTAGGCGAATAAATAGCATATAAGTTATTCTTGAAAAGGCCCGATTTAGGGCCTTTTTTTGTACCTCAGTTTTTCTAATCTAAATTCGCTCGTATGCAGTTCAAATTGATAACAGACTTCACGCCTGGAGGTGACCAACCCGAGGCTATTCACGATTTGGTGAAAGGTCTGAATGAGAATGAGAAATATCAAACATTGCTTGGTGTAACAGGAAGTGGTAAGACGTTTACCATCGCCAATGTCATTTCACAAACCCAGCGGCCAACGTTGATACTTAGTCACAACAAAACATTAGCAGCACAATTATATTCAGAGTTCAAGCAATTCTTTCCAGAGAATTTAGTCGAATATTTCGTGAGCTATTACGACTACTATCAACCCGAGGCTTATCTGCCGGTTACGAATACCTACATAGAAAAAGATCTGAGCATTAACAAGGAAATTGAGAAGCTTCGTTTGGCCGCTACAAGCTCATTGTTAAGCGGAAGACGAGATGTAATTGTGGTAGCGAGCATTTCATGTATATACGGTATTGGTAATCCGGAGGAATTTCATAAAAGTGTTATTCCAATTCATGTGGGCATGAAGTTAAGCCGACAGTCGTTTTTGTATAAATTGGTAGAGTCGCTTTATAGCCGAACAAATGCCGAACTAGAACGCGGAATGTTCCGTGTGAAGGGCGATACCGTTGATATATTCTTGGCTTATGCCGATTATGCTTTGCGCGTTGTTTTTTTTGGAAATGAAATTGAAAGTATTAAGATGTTGGATCCAGTGCTCGGAAAGACTTCGACGTCTTTCGATCAAACAACCGTTTTCCCGGCGAACTTATTTGTTACTTCGAAGGAGACGCTGCACGATGCCATCTGGCAGATTCAGCAAGATATGGTTGTTCAAACCACCAATTTCAACAAAGAAGGAAA
>CAMCUG010000186.1 GCA_945878835.1 Chryseobacterium gleum
TAAGCCCATTTGTAACTCACGAAAATGGTATCCATCGCGCTCATGTCGAACGTGCTTGAAATGAATTCGTCTACGTGTCCAGATTCGCTCGTGAAATTTGCAAGTTTTAATCCGTTAGCACCACTGTAATTAGTAGTAACCACTTGCCAAGTTTCGTCTCCATCTGGATTATTTACAAACCAATTGTTAGCTGGCCAAGTTCCTTCGAAACCTTCCATCAGTGGCGTATTCATTCCTGCAGGACCAAGAACAGTAATCACGTTTGAATACGTTTTCGAAAGTTGATCGGCTCCGTTGCTTACTGTAAGTGTTACAGTGAACGTTCCAGCTGTATTGTAGGTGTGAACAGGATTCTGATGAACAGCAGGATCGGTGCCTACAAGGGTTGCACCGTCTCCGAAATTCCAGTTCCATGAGGTAATTCCGTGGTAAGAGATGTCGGTGAAGGTCACGCTGTCTCCAGTGCACAAAATGTTTTTGTTGAATTCGAAATCGGCAACGCAAAGGGCCGGATTTGTTACTCCTGTGGCCAATAAATTTGAAGCTGTAATTAAACTACTACGTTGAGCTACGCTGCTCGTAATAGCAGCACGCATGCGAGTGCGTTGGCCCTGAGTGAACATGCGTGAACAGTAAGAATACTCCATGTAGTTCTGAACGTTGTCTACCGTGTTTCCGCATGAACTTCCTGTAAGAGAGCAGCTAGTCCAACCTATTGTGTTCGGAGTATCCGTTACATTATCATCTTGATTGCAATTCGTAGAAACTCCTGGAGAGTTACCCGGCCCCCAAGCGTGGTATAGGTTCAGCCAATGACCTGCTTCATGTGTTAGGGTTCGGCTGCGTTGAGAAGTGCTAGTTCCAATGGCACCCATGTAATCAGAACGAAGAACAATACCGTCTGTGCCAGCACCCCAAAATCCTGCAACATCTCCGGGTAAATTCGTATATCCAGCAGCGCCCGCGGCGTCGAGACAAATCCAAATATTTAGGTATTTATTACGCGGCCAAATTATGAGTTCCTTCATGTCTTGTCCGCCGTCAGAGGTAAGTGTTGAAACAATTCTGTTTATTCCTCGTGTGCAATTGCCATTTGGGTCTTTGGTGGCGAGGACGAATTCAATACCAATGTCGGCAGTTATGTTTTCAAAAGCCGTGACAACAAGACTGATGTCTGTATTTAACATTGCGAAGTCGCGATTCAGAATAGAAAGGCCATTTAAAATCTGATCATCAGAGATGTTCTCCGTCCCATTGTTATGAATGACATGAATAACAACAGGAATAGTGTAGATGGTTTGTGACCCGCGCTCTGGCGCATTGTCTACGAAATTTTCGGTGTACGTTTCAAGGGCTTCTCCTGCACGACGGGCGATTCCTTCGGCTTCGGGGTACATACCAAACATGCGAACACGACTTTCGCGTTCTCCGCAATACAAATGCTCCTCTTGAGCGAAAGCGCCTATTGCAACAAGTCCAAGTATTGCAATAAAAATGGATTTCAAAATTTTCATGTTCAACAAAAATAAACGAATGTTGGCTTGAACAATTTTGTTTTCGAGTATTTTCTTTTCATTGTTTTATACCTAGCTTTAGACGTAACTTTGCAGCGCTTATAAAGAACATGAAAAATATTCGAAATTTTTGCATCATTGCACACATTGATCACGGGAAATCTACCCTTGCAGATAGAATGTTGCAAATCACCAAGACCATTGAAGATCGTAAGATGGTCGCCCAAGCGCTAGACGACATGGATCTTGAGCGCGAGAAAGGAATTACCATTAAGGCGCATGCTATTCAGATGTTGCATAAAATTGGCAACGAACAATTCGTGTTGAATTTGATCGACACTCCGGGTCACGTAGACTTTTCTTACGAGGTTTCTCGCGCCATTGCTTCGTGCGAAGGCGCCATTCTTATTGTAGACGCTTCTCAAGGAATTCAAGCGCAAACGATTTCAAACTTGTACTTAGCATTGGAAAATGATTTAATCATTATTCCAATTTTGAATAAAATAGATCTTCCAAACGCCGACCCTGAGTTGGTGAAAGATCAGATTGTAGATTTAATCGGTTGTGAACGCGACGAGATTTTAGCCGCAAGCGGAAAAACAGGTGAGGGAGTTGCAGAAATTTTAGATGCCATTTGCGCGCGCATTCCGGGTCCGGTTGGAACCGTTGATGCACCATTGCAAGCGATGGTGTTCGACTCAGTGTTCAATTCATTCCGTGGAATTATTGCTTATTTCCGAATCAAGAACGGAGTTCTTCGCAAAGGCGAAAAGGTTAAGTTCATGAGCACAGGCAAAGAATATTTTGCAGACGAAGTAGGCGTTTTAGGTATGGATTTGAAGCCGCGCGACTTCGTGGCTGCTGGAGATGTTGGATATATTATTTCTGGAATTAAAACTGCTACCGAGGTAAAAGTGGGCGATACCATTACAACAGTTTTAAATCCGTGTATAACAGCTTTACAAGGTTTCGAAGATGTGAAACCCATGGTATTCGCGGGAATTTATCCGGTAGATACAGACGAGTACGAAGAGCTTCGTGCGAGTATGGAGAAGTTACAGTTGAACGATGCGTCTTTGGTGTTCGAACCCGAAAGCTCTGCGGCACTTGGATTCGGTTTCCGTTGCGGATTCTTAGGAATGTTGCACATGGAAATTATTCAGGAACGCTTGGAACGCGAGTTCAACATGACCGTTATTACGACTGTTCCGAACGTTAGCTATATCTGCTATACCACGAAGGAAGAAAAGTTAGAGATTAACAACCCATCGGAACTACCAGAACAGAACTTAATAAACTATGTGGAAGAACCGTTTATCAAAGCGCAAATCATAACCAAGACCGAATACATTGGTGCAATTATGACCTTGTGTATTGAAAAAAGAGGTATGCTGCAAAACCAGCTCTACCTAACTACAGACCGCATTGAGTTAACGTTTGAAATGCCATTGGCGGAGATCGTTTTCGATTTCTACGATCGTTTAAAGACCATTTCGAAAGGCTATGCCTCGTTCGATTATTTCAGAATCGGTTATCAGCGTAGCGAATTGGTGAAGCTCGATATCCTATTAAATGGAGATCAAGTAGACGCCTTAAGTGCGCTTATTCACAAAGACCACGCGTATGAATTGGGTAAGAAAATCTGCATGAAATTGCGTGAGTTGATCCCAAGACAACAATTCTTAATAGCACTTCAAGCCGCTATTGGCGCGAAGATCATTGCCCGCGAAACCATTAACGCCTTGCGTAAAGACGTTACTGCGAAATGTTACGGCGGTGACATCTCGCGTAAGCGCAAGCTTCTTGAAAAGCAAAAAGAAGGTAAGAAACGCATGCGACAAGTTGGATCTGTAGAAGTCCCACAGGCAGCGTTTTTGGCGGTGCTTAAGCTGAATAGTTAAATTTCTGCGAAGCAGAATCGATCAGACACCGTCTGATTACATGCTCCAATCTTCCAAAAACTTCGTCGTGAAATCCCCTGAACGGAA
>CAMCUG010000187.1 GCA_945878835.1 Chryseobacterium gleum
AAAAGCCAATAGGTGCATTTCATTAGATTTCTCCTTTAGTAAGTATGTCTTGAAACTTAGCAACGCAAAAATCTAACGATTCGTGTAGTCGCGCCCCAGCGGCATTTTTATGTCCACCACCGTTGAAATGTGCGCGAGCCATTTGATTCACATCGCGTAGACCTTTACTTCTAAAACTAATTCGAACACATCCCTCATCTTCTCTAAAAAAAGCTGCAATGGAAATTCCTTCAATACTCAAAGCCATGTTCACCAATCCTTCGGTATCACCTGATTGCGGATTGAATCGATCTAATTCCGACTTTTTAATAGCGATATAGGCAGCCTTAAATTCTGGCAAGATTGTCATACATTCAGAAAGTGCAAAACCCGTTAAACGCAGTCGATCGGGTCTTTGTGAGTCAAGTACATTTTCATGAACAACATATGGCTTCAGTCCCTTCCGCATTAAGAAGGCAACAATATCATGCGTTTCAGCAGTAACACTCGGAAAACGGAACGACATGGTGTCGGTCATCATTCCACAATAAATAGATTCTGCGGTACCGACATCTATTAGATCTAACCAACCCAAGGCTCCGGCAAAATGAAAGACCATCTCACACGTGCTGCAAATACTTGTATCGGAATACACAACGTTCGGAATGTCCGTTGGTTGTTCATGATGATCGATCAAAATAATTGGCTTCAGACCGATAAGCTTTTCTATGTTGCCTTTTACATGTTCACCAATTCTCCCTAAATGGTTGTAATCTAAAATTATTAAAGCGTCGGCCTCCTGAAACTTCTGAGCTGTTAACTCTAAGTTGTCTTTGCATACCAAAAGGCATTCGCTACCACTCATCCATGTTAAATATGTTGGCGCAGAATCTGGAATTACAATAGTCACTTCCTTTCCTTGTTTCAATAGCATTTGAGCCATAGCACATGAAGAACCAATGGCATCTCCATCTGGAGACATATGCGTTGAAATAATAAATTTCTGAGATTGTTGAATGATCTCTTTGGCTTGATCTAATTCAACGGGATTCAATGTACATTTTAACATTTGGCAAAGGTAAGGGGTAAACTATAATTCGTTGTATTTTGGCCCAATGAAATCGTTTCTATTGTCCTGCTTTGCAATTCTTACATTGTGCTTGCAAGCGTCTGCCCCTGTAAACCACAAATTTTATTTGAGCAATACCAGCATTGAATTCAATGCTCAGACTAGAGCTATTGAAATTACTTCGAAAATATTTACCGACGATTTAGAGCACGCCATTGAAGCCCAATGCTATCGCTACAATTCCTTATACCCTCAAACACCAGAAGTTTTCGAGTTAGTTAAAAAGTACATTGGCGATAAGATTAGTCTTCAAGTTGGAGGAAGAAATGTGGTGCTTAATTTTTTAGGTTATAGCGTAGACAACGACATGACAACTTTGTTTATTGAAGGGAATTATTTCGAGCCGAATCAAGTGATTATAAATAATACAATTCTCTTGGAATTATATGCCGACCAACAGAACATCGTAGATGTTCGATGGAGTGGACAATCGAAGCGTGAATATTTTACAACAGACAAAACTCAATTTCAATTCATTCCGTAATGAAAAAGAAAGAGGCGGCGGATTATGTGAGAATTGAGTTGGAAAAACTATACCCTGAAACTCCCATACCTCTCGACCATACTGACGCATTCACTTTGTTAATTGCGGTCCTTCTTTCAGCTCAATGCACAGACGCTCGGGTGAATACCATTACTCCGCACCTATTCAAACAAGCGAACAATCCGTTCGACATGATTAAATTGAGCATTGAAGAAATTCGCGAAATCATTAAACCTTGCGGACTGTCTCCGGCGAAAAGCAAAGCAATCTTCAACCTTTCCCATATTCTCATTAACGAACACAACGGAGAAGTGCCTGCTTCGTTCGAAGCGCTAGAAGCACTGCCCGGTGTGGGACACAAGACCGCCAGCGTTGTTATGGCTCAAGCATTTGGCGTGCCCGCCTTCCCTGTCGATACTCACATTCATAGACTAATGACTCGTTGGAAATTAACGACTGGAAAATCTGTTGAGCAAACTGAGCGTGACGCGAAGAAATTGTTTCCTGAAGAAAGTTGGAACAAACTTCATCTTCAAATTATTTTTTACGGAAGGGAATATTCACCTGCACGGGGAAACCTTCAAAACGATTTCATAACACAAACATTAAATCCTAAATTATATAGCTCGTGGGTTTAAGAAATAATTATAGACAAGGAATGCCCTTTTTCGAGGTCATAATTAAAGATGTATCATGTCTTATTCGTGAAGGAATTTACTTCATTCAAAATGGCGGTAAACTTCCTGTCTGGGTTGCAGCACCAACCTATCCGAGTAAGAAAACAACACTTTCCAAAATTGCGCGTAAGAATCGTGTGAGACTCACAAACAAAATGGTGAGCAACCCAGAAGTAATTATCTATTTCGAAAATGCTACCTACGGAAGCGCCAGCGCATTGCGAAAAAAATATCCTAATGCACGAATCCTTAACGTGGACTGTCCAGACATATCCAAAGAACGCGTGCACGTGGTTCACTTGGAAGCGTTGGGATACTCAATGAATTTAAATCCTAAAACCTATATCGGTGTAGCGGTAGAAAAGAGCGATGAAAATGCGGTTCACGATGGACAAGAAGTTGTTTGTCCGATTGCATTCCCAAAAACAGACGCTGTCTATCAAAAGGTACTCGACAATACGAATGATGCTGGAGAATATGTAGACATTCGCGTTCCAATTATTGGAGGGAAAATCCCATTGGTGTATTTGAAGTTCAAAACATTAAAAAATCGCTTTACAAACAAGGCCCATCGCGCAACCCTGCACACCCCAGAAGAAGTATTTTCTGCAGAAGAAATCGAACAGGTTGAAAAGTACGCCGCTGCTATGAAAGTAGACTTTTGTGAGTTCGATGTGCTGCGTCACAAAGGAAATAAGAAGATCTACATCATTGATGTAAACAAGACTCCCTATGGCCCTCCTCATCCATTAAATAGAAGAGATCAAGCATTGGCTATGAAAAAATTATCAGATGCTTTTATAAAGATGATTTAATTTATATTTGCGTCAACTAAAACTTTTCTTATGAAACATTTATTTAGCACTCTGCTCTTGTTGTTTGTCTTTATGTCTATTTCGTACGCTCAGCCCGACACTAACTTAAAACTAGTTAAACTCACGAATGGAAAGGAATATTCAGGGACCATCCTGTCTGATGATGGTCGTGAAATATTAATGGAAACCACTACACTTGGTAAAATCTATATCAAGAAAAGTGATGTTCGTACTATTTCAGATTTCAAAAAAGAAGAATATGTTATCCTGAACGATGAAGTTGTAAGAAGTAATGCTTTTGGAACACGTTATGCTTTCACAACCAACGCATTGCCTATAAAAAAGAAAGAGAATTACTACATGATTAATCTCTGGGGACCCGAATTTCATTTAGCCGTTGCGGATAATTTCAACG
>CAMCUG010000188.1 GCA_945878835.1 Chryseobacterium gleum
ATTGGTCAAGGCCGTGTTTGGAGTGGTGAAGACGCTATGGCGATAGGACTTGTAGACGAGATGGGTGGATTGCGCGAAGCCATTGCTTATGCGTCAGCCAAGGCGGGTGTAAGTTCGAATTCTATTTTGGAATTACCTGAGATGCTTGACCCTCTTGAAGAATTCTTCAATGACATTTCTGGAGAATCTGAAGATGCTGTTCTTTCTCGTTTGTTGGGAAGCAGATATAAAAATTACCTCGACATTCGTCAGTTGAGCCATGGCGGAAAGATTCAGACACGTCTTCCGTTTTACATCACTGTTGAATGAGTTTCGAGAAGAAAAGCATGGATGAACTTCAGCGTCTGAGCGCTGAAGAATTTCAGCACGCTGAAAAATTTCCGATTGTCTTGATTCTCGACAACTTCCGCAGTGCATTGAACGTCGGAAGTCTATTCCGCAGTGCCGATGCGTTTGGCATTGAAGCGATTTACTGTTGCGGAATTACTCCCCTTCCACCCCACCGTGAAATTTTAAAAACTGCTCTTGGTTCTACAGAATCTGTGAACTGGAAACACTTCAACACAACCGTTGAAGCCATTCAAGAAATTGAGCAAACGCATGAAGTGTGGGCGTTGGAGCAAACACATAACAGTGTTCCTCTTCACTCGTTTAAAACTCCGAAAGCACTCGCATTGGTTTTAGGGAATGAAGTGAACGGTGTAGATGAAGAAGTGTTAAAACTTGTAAAAGGATCCCTTGAAATAGAACAACACGGCACGAAGCACAGCTTGAATGTGGCGGTCAGCGGGGGTGTTGCCCTTTTCCATCTGACACAACCGAATATTCATTCGGTATAAACAGAAGACTTCCAATTTCCTTCATGCGAGAGAATAAACAAGGGACCTTTGGCCTCCATTGAAATAGTGGTATGTCCGGCCATAATCTGCTCTCTGTGCAAGAGTTTTCCAACTGCGTCATAAACAAATACATGATGCAAGGTCTCAGAACCATCGTAATGAAGACCGTCTTTGTGAAGTGTCCAGTTCATAGTATTTAGATTTAGGGAGTATACGTAATTGAAGATTAAACTAATTGTGGTATCGGCTGTGCAGCCGTTGTTATCAGTGACTGTAACTGCATAGTCGCCTGATTGAAGGTTGATGTTTTCTTCGAATAGAAAGCCGTTACTCCATTCAAAAGAATAAGGCGGAACGCCGCCTTCCAAAGAAAGCGCAATACTACCGTCGTTGAATGCACTTGGCATTTCAGTAATCGCTGTTAGTGCTATTGGAGCAGGTTCATCGACTGTTGCGCTCCAATTGGATTCGCAGCCGTTGGCATCGGTGACAATTCCATTGTATTCCCCCGCAGCCAAATCCAGGAGAACTAATGAATTTCCTTCACCCAAATTATAAGGAGCAGTACCGCCTGTAATTTCAAATTGTAAAGAGCCACTGGTCTCTCCAAAGCAGCTAACAGATGAAGCACTTACAAGAATATCTAGAGGAAGCGGATCAATTAAATCAACCGATAGAGTCGTTATACAATCTTCTCCGTAAGGAATGGATAAATTGTAAGTTCCTGGTGACAAATTCAAGCTATGATTCGTTATTGTATCCGACAAACTCATCCAATTGCAATGAATTTCACCGTTGACAGTTCCTGCGCAGGCTGGGTGAATGATTTCAGTTGTTATTGAAGGAACTTGAGCGTTTAGAATTTGTTTCGAAAGCGTGAGTGAGTGTCCGAAACCCGTTGAGACATTTGCCGTGTAATTGCCTGCAGAAGTAATTGTTCGGGTTGGATTGAACGAACCGTTTTCCCACATCACCACTGGCCAATCTAAAATGGACAAAATAATACTGTCACCATTTTGACAGATTTCATCTTTCGATGCTTCTATAACAGGCTTTGTTTCTCCTTCTGTAAATATCTGAAACGTATTTGCAGGAAGATTGTAATACACATCCTCGACCCCACTTATCCAAAATAACTTCAAAGAATCGATAGCTGATGCGGAACCTAAACCTAAATTAATATTTTGTGAATTCTGCGTAAGATACCCTTCTCCGCAATACGTGTAACCAACATCCTTTACTCCATTCACCCAATATACATAGTGGGTCCCTACTCCGTTTCTATTGCTCAACCGTCCATTCAACCTAAACTTAAAAAAGTTATTTCCTGTAGCCGTTGTATTTTGAAATAATTTGTAATTCGTATTCATTTCAGTGAGCGCTACAACATCTGTTTTACCATCGTTATTGAAATCGCCTTTGGCGGAAGAATAAGCCCCATGAGGTAATTCACTAAGCCCCGTTGCACCTTGGCTCTCGAGGGCACCCTGATTGTTTTTGAAGAAAAAATTATTTTCCGTGAATGTATTTACTAAATCTTTCGAGGCAACGTGTAAATCATTCCAACCGTCGTTATCGGCATCGAACCAAAGGGCAGACCATGACCACATGTTTAGCAGAACTCCTTCAGCGCTAGCTTGGTCTGAAAAAACATTATCACCATCATTTACCATAAGTCTGTTCCCTCCCATGGTATTGGTAATGTATAGATCCATGTCACCGTCTCTGTCATAGTCGCACCAAGAGTTCGACATGGAAGAAGATGGTATATTCAAACCGCTAATTATTGACATGTCCTCAAATCCCTCTGGCGTGCTTTGAATGTAATATTCATTGCCTTGACTGTGGTCATTAATAATAAACAAGTCCTGATACAAATCCTGATTTAAGTCCAACCAAATCGGTTGAAACGATGTTTTTGATGTCGTCGTAGCAGGTGGGATCGATTTCAAGTCAAAAGAACTTTGACCCGTATTTTTTCCTATTACATTTGCTGCGCCTACAATTCCATAGTTTCCAACACAGATGTCCAAAAATCCATCTCGGGTATAATCACCGAACGAAGCGCCCCATGAAAAATCTCCTTCAGAATGCAGATTGGAGATATTGCTTGAAGCATCTTCAAAAATTAAATCTCCTTGATTTAGGTATAACTGATCGAATGCATTGGATCTCGAGACAAATAAATCATTGTCACCATCCTCATCGATATCTAACCAGATACAGGCCTTTGATTCTTGATCATTAAAGAAAACGGTGTGTAGTTCAAAATACCCTGAATTATTCTTGTAAAATCGAGTTGGTGCGCCTGTCACACAGACAGTCAAATCATCCCAACCGTCTTCATCAACATCAAAAAAACTAACCCCATTTCCCCAACCTGAAGATAGACTTAAAATAGAAAATCCAGTAGCATTAGACACATCTACGAATGTCTGCGCGCTACTGGATAAATTCCAAAGCAATAAAATAAGCAATATGCTTAAAAGATGCTTCATCGTAAGTTTTAGTTAAGGTATATGAAAGACGCAAGGCAAGATGAAGGTTGCCTATTTGTTATCTCAATATTACCTTTGACCTAAAACTTCCTTTTGAAGAGGATATAAAAATGATTTGCGGCGACATTGTGAGTTGTACAATTTCGTCCTT
>CAMCUG010000189.1 GCA_945878835.1 Chryseobacterium gleum
TATCGAAGAGCATTCAGCAGCGCGACAAAGGAGAATATGTTCGTTTAAATTTCGATCGAAAATTACCACAAGAGTTGTTGACGTTTTTGTTGACGAAAACAAAAATTAAAGACGCTGAGAACATTATTCCTGGAGGTAAATACCACAACAAGCGCGATTTCTTGAAATTCCCAGCGTTCAACAGACCTGATTTAAATTTCAAACCATCACCTCCGTTAACGCATATTCTTCTTGCGAAGTCTCAAAATATTTTAGATACCGTTGCGAAGCAAGATATTTTATTGCACTATCCGTATCAGAAGTTTGCGCATGTGTTAGACATGCTTCGTGCCGCGGCCATTGATCCGTTGGTGAGAACCATTCGCATCACCATGTATCGCATTGCGAGCGATTCGCATATTCTTCACGCATTAGTGAATGCCGCGAAAAACGGAAAGCGCGTCGTCGCTATTGTTGAGGTTCAAGCGCGATTCGATGAAGAACACAACATTGAAATTACCCGAATCCTTCAAGAAGCTGGAGTGGAGGTTATACCTGGTGTTCCCGGATTAAAAGTACATTGTAAGATTTTCCAAATTAGTAGAAAAATAGATGGAAGAACCGAGCGCATTACGCACATAGGAACGGGCAACTTCCATGAGAAAACAGCAAACATCTATTCAGATATTACCCTGTTAACGGCGCATTTAGAGATTGGAAGAGAGGTTAGAAAATTATTCGAGTTTTTTGAAGCCAATTTCCACCGTCCTATTTTCAAGCACTTGCTTGTCTCTCCATTCAATACACGAAGAAAATTAATGGAGAACATTCAACGTGAAATTCATTTCGCGAAGAAGGGGAAACACGCTTCCATTATTCTTAAGATTAATAATTTAACCGATGAGCCGCTCATAAAAAAGCTTCTCGACGCTGCCGAGGCGGGGGTGCATATTTCATGCATCATTCGTGGCGTTTGTCTACTTCAACCTTCAACAAAAAAGCAGAAGAAGAATATTCACATGCGCAGTATTATAGGACGTTACTTGGAGCACGCGCGCTTGTTTGTTTTCAATAATGGAGGAGATGAAGTAATCTTGTTTGGAAGCGCCGATTTAATGACGCGTAACCTAGATTATCGCGTGGAAGTAACTACTCCCGTGTACAATAATTCACTCAAAGCTGAAATTAAAGAATGGCTGCATATTCAATTATCTGACACAACAAAGGCACGATCGCTTCATTCTGGAGAGATCAATAACTATATTTGTCCGCTAGACTCGAAATTATTAAAAGACAGCCAAGTAGAATGGAAAAAATACTTGGAATCGAAGTCTGCAAAAGTATAAATTGAAATTTAGAATATAGTGAGAATAGCAGCAGTTGATATTGGCTCGAATGCCATTCGTTTGTTTGTAGCAGAAGTGTTTTACGACGATGGAAAGATAGAAATAGATAAAATAAGTCATACCCGAATACCCATTCGCTTGGGAGAAGATGTCTTTACATTCGGAAGAATTTCCGAGAATAAAGAGATTCAGCTCAATCAAGTCTTGCTGGGATTAAAACTGTTAATTGACTCGTTGGGTGTTGAGCATTTTAGAATTTGTGCCACCAGCGCCATGCGCAGCGCAGAGAATGGAAGAGATGTCGTTAATGCTTTTGAAGTCAAGACAGGAATTCCAATAGACATTCTTTCCGGCGCAGAGGAGGCCGATATTATTTTCGGAAACTTCGAACAACAAGAATTGCCCAAGTCCAAGAACTATTTGTTCATTGATGTTGGCGGAGGAAGCACCGAATTAACCATCATAGAAGACTTTGAACGAAAGCACAGTCAGTCGTTTGAAATCGGAACGGTTCGAATGCTCATTAACAACCAGGAAAAAATTCCGAAAGCCATATCAACGTGGCTGAAAGAAAATTTGAATTCAAACTTGAATTACGAAGCCATTGCCACCGGCGGAAACATAAGCTCGGCGCTGAAAATCCTTGAGAAAAAACAACGCGAACCCCTTACTGTAAAAGAGTTAGAAACCTTGCTCCGGACTCTTTCGAAACTTACACCGCATGAGCGTGTGAAGAAACTTACCATTCGACCAGATCGTGCAGATGTGATTGTCCCTGCATTAAATCTCTACACGCAAGTCGCTAACTCCGCCAATATTGAAAAGATATTTGCGCCGAAATTCGGATTGGCCGACGGTATTGTTTTGAAAATATTCAAGTCACTTTAATCCCAACAAGGATAATTTTCGAGTCTTCGTGTATTTTCGCTACATGAACGCGAAAACAGTTGCAAATTCCATTACCACCATCACCGAACTTATGGTCCCTTCTTATGCTAATTTTAGCGGAAAGGTGCACGGCGGTATACTTCTTTCAATTATGGATAAGGTGGCGTATGTGGCAGCTGCAAAACATTCTGGAACCTATTGCGTTACTGTTGCCGTGGAAGGCGTAGAATTTTTAAATCCAGTTGAAGTAGGCGAACTCGTTTCGTTTCAAGCCACTGTTAATTACGTTGGCAATACTACCATGATTGTCGGTATTCGCGTGGAATCACTCAATCCCAAAACAAACGTTGTGAAGCACACCAATTCCTGCTACTTCACCATGGCCGCCAAAGATGAAGCAGGCGCACTCATGCAAGTGCCTGAATTAATTCTCGAAAGCGAAGAACAGATCAGAAGATTTTGTGAAGGAAGAGTCCTCCGCGATTATTCCAAGAAAAAACGCGATTTGTTGAAATCAGATTTGAAGGGAGTGACTCAGGCACAGCTCATCGAACAATGCAACGAAGAGCGTTGCGTAGTTAACCTGAAAGATTAATTCGTAAGAATGCGATCGCTGATTATTCTCCTTTGCGTCGCGCTTTCGCTTCATTCATTTGCTCAGTCGAAAAAAACGGTCGTCCTTCTTCCGAATGTCAATTGTATTTCACTCGACACGTCGATCGTTCGACCAAGCTCTATAGAAGTCTTTCATAAAAACGCGATTATTAAATCCGGATATCGCTATACGGTTCATGCGCAAATGCTTTTGCGCGACACCCTTTTGAACGATACGCTGCGCGTTGAATTCGAGACAATGAATATTCCGTACAACGCATTTTTGCAGGCTTACGAACCGCAATTTGGAAAACGCGATGTGTTCCAGTTCGGAACCATTCAAGCGCCACAGACGGAACGTTCGTACGATGCTATTCAAAAAAGTGGATCAATCACACGCGGTATTTCACTGGGAAACCAACAAGACCTTGGCGTTCAATCTTCCCTCAACCTTCAACTCACAGGTAAAATAGCAAATCGTTTTCAATTGCTCGCGTCCATTTCAGACAACAATATTCCCGTCTCTTCTTCCGGAAGTACACAACAATTTCAAGAGTTCGATCAAGTGTTTATTCAGCTCACAGATAAACGAAACAAGATTATCGCGGGAGATTTTACCTTGCCTTTGCGTACGCATTATTTCATGAAGTATACAAAGAGAGGATTGGGTCTCTTCGTTCA
>CAMCUG010000190.1 GCA_945878835.1 Chryseobacterium gleum
GTGTCGGTAAAATCTCTTCCTGCCCCAATGTTATATAAAAAATTCATTCGAATATGAACGTCTCCTTCATGGTATTCAAAGATGTGCTTGCGCAGCGCAAGTGCGGCAAAGTCGTGGTAAATCTTCACACTGTCTTTCAACTCGCCTTCAATTTTAGAAAGTGGCAAATCGTTTCGCATGTATGGATGCATGGAAAGAAAAACAGGAGAGTCTGTTTTCAAGACGGCTTCTCTCACAGAGCGAGTAAAACCAAATCCGGTAGGGTACGCGGAAGGCTGTGCAAGGCAAAATAAAACCTGCGCAACAAACAAAATCGTAACAAAAAATTTCAATTTCATCTCAACTATTATTTTCAATTCTCGCGAACATCTAATGCATCGCGCAATCCATTTCCAACCATCATAAACGAAAGTACTAAAAGCATAATACAAACCCCCGGTAAGAATGCCAAATATGCCATATCAGTAGTCAAATAAGAATAACTCTCACGTATCATATTCCCCCAACTCGGAGTTGGAATTTGTGCTCCTAAACCTAAAAAACTCAAACCTGCCTCCATGAGAATAGCAGAAGCGAAGTTAGCTGCAGACATCACAATGATTGGTGAAAGAACGTTTGGCAAAACATGTTTGAAAATAATTCGTGAAGAAGAATTTCCAATAGCCTTCGCGGCTTCAATATATTCCTTTTCTCGAACACCCAAGACCTGTCCGCGAGTTATGCGGGCCACTTCCACCCACATCGTTAATCCAACTGCTACAAAGACTTTCCAAAATCCTGTTCCGAAGGCGAAACAAATTGCCATAACCAACAGTAGCGTGGGTATAGCCCAAACCACTTGAATGAAATAAGATATTAATGCATCAATCCACCCCTTGAAATAGCCAGCCCACAAACCGAGCGTTACACCCAATATCAAGGATATAATTACTGCTATACTGCCCACCAATAAAGAAACCGATGCTCCTGCCATTAATCGCGATAACACATCTCTTCCGTATTTATCTGTTCCTAACCAGAATTTCTTTTTCGAAATAACTAAGCCATCGCTGTTCGCATACAAATCTTTCGTTGCGAAATTCCTTATTTCACCAGAACCATTTTTCTCATACAATTCTGCGCGAAGTGTGTCGCCAATGGATTCACTTTTCGAGATTGGAAACCACTCTTTCACATCTGATTTCAATGCAACAACTTGCACATTAAATCCAGGTTTACAAAGCGCAAGACTTAATTTCTGGTCATTTGCGTTTTCAGTTTTATCCAAGCGAATAAACGATCCAAAAGCCGAAACCAAAATCATCAATAGAATAAAGAACAAACCACCCATTGCTAGTTTGTTTTTTGTAAATCGTTGAAATGAAGAATTTGGTTCCATGCTTACTTCAAACTTACTCTTCTCCCCTTCCATTTCGGAATGAAAAATAAACTACTTATAAAGATAAAAAGACTGAAAAAAGGGTAAAGAAACATCTGCGGCAAAGCCAGCATAACTTCTTTCATCTTCATTCGATTGGAAAAAACACCATACATACAGACGACTTCTGCGAGGACTTTAATAGAGAGAAACGCTGCGCTTTCCAAATGCCACGAAGGAATAAAAAGCCCAATAAAGGCAAAAACATGAATGGCACTGATGAGCGCAAAAAGAACGTGCAAAACAGAGGCTTTTGAAGAAGGAAGTTTCGTGATTTTTCCGGCCCAACGAATTCGCTGATTAATTGACTCTCGCCATGAATTAACTGTTGAAATTTCTACCCTAACAAACTTCTCCCAACACATGGAAGTATCTCCACCAATCTTCATAACTCGACTCAGTAAAAACATATCGTCCCCGCTCGAAATAGATCGATGTGCTTCTATGTTTTCAATAAACAATTGTCGCTTAAAAATAAGATTTGCGCCGTTGCACATCATGGGCAGTTTAACCTCTGAACTTAGCCACGTTATGAATTGCAAATAACGCCATTCATTCGTCTGCAGTTGTTCCAAAAGACTATTTCCGGAGTTCATGTATACCGGCATAATTACAAGATCTTGCCCCAATCCTTGTTCAAATTCTTTGAATCGTTCTGATGAAAACTGACTAATCACAACATCAGCATCCAGTGTCCAGATATATTCTGTTTTCGACTCCTTCACGCCTAATTCTAAAGCTGCTTTTTTTCCTTCGAATTCACCTTCCAGATTTAATACTCGGAGGTTCGGAATGCTGCATCCTAGGAGGTGTTTTTTAGAATCGTCTGTTGAATGGTCATTCACAAAAATAACTTCTTCAACACACTCAGAAATAAGTTGCAATGAGCGCACGCATTCCACAAGCGCGCTATCCACCGAGCGACAATCGTCGCTGATATTCCGGAAGGGAACAACAATCGTTATTTTGGAAGAAGTGTCTTTCACGAAACAGATTACCTTTGAAACTCAAAGTAAATTCATTTGAGTACAAAAGAACGAATCATTTTAGGAATTGACCCCGGAACAAGCATTTTAGGTTACGGCCTTATTCGTGTGGAAGAAAAAAAAATGACATTGATCACAATGGATGTCGTTCGCATGGACAAGATTTCAGACCACGCGCTGAAGCTTGAAAAAATATTTACACGTTGCATAGAGATTATAGAGGCATTTCATCCTGATGAGTTGGCTATTGAAGCTCCTTTTTTCGGGAAAAATGTTCAATCCATGTTAAAGTTAGGGAGAGCCCAAGGTGTTGCCATTGCTGCCGCACTCAGTCACAAACTTTCCGTGGTAGAATACGCACCAAGAAAAATAAAACAAAGTATTACCGGAAACGGAAACGCCTCGAAAGAGCAAGTAGCGGCAATGCTTCAGAACATCCTAAAAATTAATGACGCTGACATGCCCAAAAAAATGGATGCTACCGACGGCTTAGCCGCTGCGGTTTGTCACTATTTTCAGACGAGTGGGCCACTTGCGGCAAAAGGGAATTACAAAAGTTGGGACTCATTTCTGAAAAACAATCCTGACCGTATTCGCTGAACTTATTCAACAAGTACCTCTTAAATAAAAAGGATTTATTAGTCTTGTTTGTTTAATCGATATGTCCTATTTTTGAGGGTATGCTAAACCGCGCCGTTATTACGCTTTGTCTTATTTGCACTTCGCAAATACAATCCTTTGCGCAGGTACTGGGCGTTCCTTTGCATAGTTGGGATTTTTCTGAGGGTCTTCCTTCCACATGGACAAACGGAAGCACCTCGAATATTGGTGTTTGGGAATACCGAGGTCCAAGCACTGTTCCGAGCAATGCAGTAACCTCACGAGGTTCTTGCGCAGGAGGCAGTTTGGCTTTCAATTCACTGACGCAGAGCAATGGGTTCATGATTTTCGATTCGAATTATTGGGACGACAATGACAATGAATGCGGCGGTTTTGGAACAGGACTCGATCCTGGACCACATACCGCTTGGCTCATTTCGAACTCGTTTTCACTAACAGGTGTGACCGG
>CAMCUG010000191.1 GCA_945878835.1 Chryseobacterium gleum
GCTGAAAGTTGTCCGTACCAAAAACTCTTTCTTCTTGTAAGACCCATTCTTCGCAACGGAAAAGACACCGCGATTCCTTCTGGGAAATTTTGCAATCCAATTCCAATGGCCAGTGCAACTGCTCCGCCAATACTCGCCTCGGGAAGTCCTGCTGCAACGCCGCCGAACAATACTCCCACAGCCAATCCTTCTGGAATGTTGTGAAGCGTAATAGCCAAAACCAAAAGCATGGTTTTGTTTAATTTAGTTTGAACACCTTCTTTCTTTTCTTGCGGAAAATTCAAGTGAAGGTGCGGAAGGAACTTGTCTAACCCGAATAAAAAAAGCGCTCCCATGGCAAATCCGATTGCTGCAGGAAAAGCTTTGGTGAATCCTTCTCCCGGACTCATTTCAATGGCCGGAGCAAGCAGTGACCAGAAGCTGGCTGCAATCATAACACCGCCAGTAAATCCCAGCATTCCGTCGAGAGCGCGACGATTTAAATCCTTCACTACAAATACAAGCGATGCTCCAAGAGCAGTGATAAACCACGTAAAAGTTGTTGCTATTAGAGCTGCATAAACGTATCCGTATGGACCTCCTGTTTCAATGAGATTTTGAAAGAAATGCGTGATGCTATTCATGTAAACAAAGGTAGCGTTATTTTATGCGAACACAACCGACGCGAAGCTCGTTTTACTAGCACGTGCTTTTGCCCATTTGTGAAAGTCGAAGTAAGTGAAGAATAACGGATCAGTCTTTTTTATTGCGAGCAATTCACTTTCCAACCAACCCCATAGTTCTTTGTCTTGGATGCTCTTGCGCTTCTTGAGTGTTTCATTAATGAATTGAAATATTTTCTTCTCCCCTTCGAAGGCTTTGTTGCGCGTGATTAAAAATCGTTGAACATTTCGCAGGGCGTAAGGAATATACCGTTCGTTATTCAATTCAATTTGAATAATTAAATTGAAGACTTGCGCAATGCATTGCAAGTGCAGCAATTCGCTGGCGGGTGCGCTTTGCAGGAAGCGTTGAATGAAGCGTTCAGACTCTTTGAATTCTTGCTGAATGAAACACACCACTGCGCATTGGAACCAGACATGCGCTGAACGAATATCGAAATCAATCGAAGGGGAAGAAATATTTTCTTTGTGTTGAAGAACATAAGCGTAGGCGCCTTCATTGTTTTTCTCGAGCAAGAAAATAGTAAGCGCAGTGCTGTGAACCAGCGATCTGTTTTCGTTTTCTTCGAAGCAAGATTCAAGTTGAGAAAGAAAGTTAGCGGCCTCATTCACGTTTTTAAGTTGAGCGGAAATAACCGCTGCATTGGCTAAGGCATTGTGATAAATGCTCTTGTTCTCGTTACCGTTTAACTCGCAGTTTTTTAACAAAAGAAGAAGCACGTTGATGCAGTTCAGACTCTCTGAAGGTTTCCCTAAACTCAAGAGAATGGCTCCTTTCAGTTGCAGCGATTTTATTTGAGCTTCCCGTGAAATTGGAGTGAGTGCCTCTATATCGGAAAGAAGTTGTTCGTTGTTCGCATGTTCTTCGTTTTGTCTGGGCTGACCATTGGAGTAATAACCCGCAAACCACGACCACTTCATAAAGGCAATTTCTTTTTCATTTTGAATGGAAGAAAGAACCGCTTTCATTTCTGAATAGTTAGCGTTCAGCATTTCGTAACGCTCTGCTGCCGGGTTGTTCAGAGATTCAAGGACGCGCTCTTTCCATTCGTTCAATTCAATTTGAAGGGCAGAGAGTTCGTTTTTCCGAGCAATTTTCAATGCAGAATTCACAAGCTTGTCTGCTTGTTCGAAAAGTTCACGCATAAAAAGCACTTCTATACTTTGAAGAAGACGCATCACTTCAGCGCGCGCTGTGGCCTTGTGATGAAAACTAGCCAATGATTTTAATACGGCGTGATAGAGTCTATTCTTCGCAATTGAAATAGCATCGGTTATAGGAGAACCCTTCAAAAGCTTGAATAATTTTTCTTCGTCGTAAGTGGAAAGTTTTTCCATGGCATCGAAAAGAATACGGTGTTGTCCATCTTCTGCCATGGGCTGTAGACGGAAATAGCGTTTCTCTGATTTGCTCAAACTCTTGATCAATACGAAGAGTGCGTCTGATGCTACATTGGCCATGGCGTTTCGTTTTAAGGTTAACTACAAGTTCTAATTCTTTTTTGAATATAAGAGGCAGTCTTATTTTTCGGTATTCATTTCAAGAGTTTCGGTCATTCTCTGCGTATTTTTGGCAAGCACGCTCTTTTGTGGAAAGAGGGCAATACAACAACCAGAAATTCGTTCGAGCATTCGTGAAAAAATACAGAGTCGTTCAATTCTTTTTAATCCTTGCTCTTTCTGTTGCGCACAATGCAACAGCTCAGTTCAGCACGGGCACGTGGAGAGATCACCTTCCGTATGGAAATGTTATTGACGTATGTTACGATGAGATTAACATGGTCTATGCTGCAACGCCTTATGCCATTGTTAGTTACAATCCCGCTACGTTCGAAGTGGAACGTTGGTCGAAAGTGAATCGCCTCAGCGATGTTGGAATTTCTGCGGTGGAATATGATGCCCATTCAGACGCTGTGATTGTTGGCTATTCCAATGGAAACATAGACGTCTTGTTAGAAGATTCGCAATTCAACATGCCCGACATTAAGTTGAGCAATATTGTTGGCGATAAACAGATCTATGATATTCTTTCATACAACGGATTGCTTTATTTAAGCACTGGATTCGGTGTAGTGGTCATAGATTTAACCGCTCGAGAAGTTCGTTCAACCTATTTCTTAGGTCCGAATGGCGAACAGCAAAAGGTGAATGACGTCTTGGTGTTGAATAACGAAATCTATGCGATTTCGGAAAGTAGAGTTTTAAAAGCCAGCGTGACGAATCCATTCCTTGCGAATTTTCAAAACTGGACAGTAGTAACCGATTGGCCAGCTGCGGGGGCCTATGCAGATGCGACAGAATTCGCAGGTAATTTGTTTGTGCACACCATTGATGCCACCAACGATAAAATTCACAAGAAAGATTTAGCCACGGGCACTTGGAGTGTCTTTTCAGAATTCGGCACCATGCGTTTTGGACGAATTTGGAACTCTGAAGATTACTTGTGTTTGGCAGGTGAGTGGGCGGCAATTTGCTACGACGAACTTCTTTATTTAGCCTATAATATTTCAGACTTAGACGACGGGACCATTGCACCGAATTTTGTCATTCGCGATATGCAAAACACGTTTTGGGTTGCTGACAAAGGAAGAGGACTTGTAGGAAGGAAGGGCAATGGTCAGGATTTAACAGTACGTCCAGACGGTCCGGCTTCCGCCGAAGTGAGAAAACTCAATGCTTACAATCACAACCTTTGGGTGGCACACGGTGCCATTTATCCCTACGGTGGAAATTTATGGAGACCCGGAAATTTCTCTGGAAGAGTAGGCGATACATGGACGACTTACCAACCTGGCGCAGGAGC
>CAMCUG010000192.1 GCA_945878835.1 Chryseobacterium gleum
CATCGACAACATCTACTCTATTTATGTCATCGATGAAAACGATCACATGTTAGGGATATTAAGTATGAAGGCCCTCATATTCGCCTCCGCAAGCATGAGGGCTACGCTTAAGGATTTATATAAAGAATCAAAAGTTCGGACTGTAGATGTGAACACGACCGTTGAAGAGGTGATGCGCATTATGAAAAAGTACGACTTGGTTGTATTACCTGTTTTAGACGAAGAAAAAAAATTAGTTGGAAGAATTACCATCGACGATGTAGTGGATTTAATGCAAGAGGTTTCCGATCGTGACTACCAGTTGGCGAGCGGTATCTCTGAAGATGTTGAATCGAGTGATAGCATTTGGACACTCACCCGAGCGAGACTTCCGTGGCTCTTGATTGGAATGATAGGCGGAATGAGTGGTGCCTATATCATTGGTGTCTTCGACATAACTGAATATCCGGCCATGGCTGTATTTATGCCACTTATTGCCGCAACCGGAGGAAACGTTGGGGTTCAATCTGCCGCACTTGTTGTTCGAGCTTTAGCGAATCAGAGTGCATTTGACGAAACGGTTTGGCAAAAATTAGTTAAAGAATTTGGGGTTGGATTGCTGAATGCCGCTGTATGTAGCGCTCTTATATTTTTAGCTAGCCAACTGTTTCACTTCGAATTATTACTCAGTCTAACGGTATCACTTGCGTTGTTCTGTGTTATCATTTTCGCGAGTTTAAGTGGCACCTTCTTTCCACTTATGTTAGACAAATTAAAAATTGATCCGGCCCTAGCTACCGGCCCTTTCGTTACAACTGCGAATGACATTGTAGGTCTTATTATTTATTTTAGTGTAGGACATTATTTCCTCACGCATTTTACATCATTACCCCATAGTTTATTCTAATGGGAAAGCGAATTCTCTTCTTAGAAACTGTTCATCCTGTTCTTGCTGAAAAGTTAAATGAGTTAGGTTTCGAATGTGAGTTCAACTATTCTATTTCATACGATGAATTATTGAAGAGCATTTCTGAATACCAAGGAATTGTGCTCCGAAGTCGGATTACGTTCGATCAACAATTAGTTGAAGCTGGAAAGAATTTGGAATTCATTGCGCGCAGCGGATCTGGACTTGAAATCATTGACCTGGCTTGTTGTGCAGATCGCAGTATCAAAGTATTCTCTTCTCCGGAAGGAAATAGCGATGCCGTAGGAGAACATGTCATAGGAATGCTCTTGTGTTTAGCCAACAATATTCATCATGCGAATGCAAGTGTTCGACGAAAAGAATGGCTTCGAGAAGAACATCGCGGATTTGAACTCAAAGGAAAAACCATTGCTCTCATTGGCTATGGTCACATGGGACAAAGTGTTGCAAAAAAAATAAGCGGATTTGAAGCTCAGGTCATTGAATTCGATAAATACACCGAACGTTCATTTGGTACAATCGCCACTCGGGTCACGCTTCAGGAAATTTACGACACTGCAGATATTGTTAGTCTCCATTTACCATTGAGTGAAGAGACGAAAGAATACGCCAATGAGGCCTTTTTCCATTCCTTTAAAAAGCCAATTGTTTTCATGAATACCTCTCGTGGCGGACATGTGAATGCAACTGATTTAATGAAGGCACTCGACGCAGGAATTGTTAGTCACGCAGCACTAGATGTTCTTCCCTTCGAAAAATCTTCTTTGGAAGGATTGAATGAAAACCGCTTGTTTGAAAAGCTTTTGACTTATCCAAACGTGTTGATTACCCCTCACATTGCAGGATGGACAACCGAAAGCTATTACAAACTGTCCTACGTTTTATTTGAAAAAATAAAAGGGCATTACGCCCTTTAGATTATTTCTTCAAACAACGTATACGTTCTTTCTCCCATGAGGCTTTTGACTCTTTGGAAAAGGCTTTATCAAAATCAATCTTTCTTGTCTTGGAGCTGTACATGCAACGAGCGTATGGAGCCGATTGTAGTTCTTCACTAAACCCTTCAACCGATATTTCCATAGAGACCTGCAATTCCAAAACAAAACCAACTTTCCAATCTTTATCGGGTATATTGTCTGTAACAACCTCTAGCATTTTTGTTAAGTATCCATCTTTTTCAAAAGAGATATGATAGATCGCATTCGGGCGCAAGAAAAATTCAAAATTTCCTCTGTCACTGAAGGTGTCAAATGTTGCCTTTTTAGACTCAGACCCAATAAGCTCTACCGAGATACGAGTAGGCATCTCGGCGTCTGTATCATTCGCGATAGTAACTCCGTTTACATATACTAACTTTTCGTTTTTCTTTTCTGCCGCCAACCAATCGGGTAAACTTTTTTTTTGCCCAATAGATTGAAAACTTAATGCTTGAAAAGCGATCAGTAGAAGAAACAATACTCTAGACATTGCGTGTTGATTTTTTATAAAGATATGAAAATACTTTTTTTCGAGATTAAGAATTCCTTCGCTTGCGGTAATTCGCATACGCGCGAACGGCGAATGTTAAAATCAATCCAATTCCAAGAATACTTAATACTCCCCACACCCAGCTGAGTTCATCTTTGCGAACAACTAAAAACACGACCGCTATTAAAACCAAAGTGCTCACTTCATTGAGCATGCGCATGTGATAAGCTTTGTACGTTCTTCTGTCTTCGTATAAGTTCTTGAAAATTCGTTGTCCCCAAAATTGATACGCATACAAACAAGCCACGAAGAATAACTTAAGAAGCATCCACGGCTGAGAGAGGTATGATGGGTTGAAATACAAAAGCGCAACGCCCCAAATGAGTGTTAGAATCGCGCTTGGCCATGTGATGATATACCACAAGCGCCATTCCATAATTTTGTATTGCTTGATGAGAATTTCCCGCTCGAGCTCTTCCTTTGTTTCTTGTGCTTCTGCATGATAAACGAATAATCTGAATATGTAGAACAAACCCGCGAACCAGGTTACAACAAAAATGATATGAAGCGCTTTTACTGTATCCATTACGCAAACAATGCCTTTAATTCACTAGCGTCTTCAGGCTTCATTTTTCCTGCTAAAATCAAACGTAGTTGACGTCTTCTTAAGGCACCTTCAAATCGTAGTTTTTCTTCCTTCGTATCAGGAAGTAATTCAGGAACGTGAATAGGACTTCCCATTTGATCTACAGCAACAAACGTATAAATAGCCTCGTTGCATTTGATCTTCTCTCCTGTCGTGTGGTGTTCCACATAAATATCCATGAACACCTCCATGGAAGTAGCAAAACTTCTAGAAACTTTCGCTTCAATAATGACAATGTCTCCCAACTTAATTGGATGTTGAAATGAAACATTGTTCACTGCAGCAGTCACCACTACTCTTTTGCAAAGTCTATGCGCTGATATTGCAGATGCAATGTCTAACCAATTCAGGAGCTGTCCCCCCATAAGATTTCCCAACGTGTTGGTGTTTTCAGGAAGTACGAAATGCGTAGCTATCGTTAGCGTTTCCTTTGGTGATAC
>CAMCUG010000193.1 GCA_945878835.1 Chryseobacterium gleum
CTAAAATCTCTGCCGTTCCAGCGGTGTTGCTTCCAATAACAGGAACCCCACTCGCCATAGCTTCAATGGTCACGGTTCCAAAGGTTTCTTCCCAACTGGGAACAATAACCAAATCAAAGGCGCCATACAATTGCTGCATGTTCGATTGATGGGGAAGGAAGGAAACGATTTCTTGAAGTTGCTCTTGTGCGACAGTATTGTTCAATTTCTGAACGTATTCGTCAGCTTCATTTTTTGTTTGATCTCCAACGAAAACAACATGCATACTCTTTTCGCTATTCTTCAACTGAGGAATAGCCTCTATAACGTCAAGCTGACCTTTCTTTTCATCTAATCTTCCAACGACACCCACAATGAATTTTTCGTTGGGAAGATTCATTGTCGCCCGCGCGTCTTCTTTCGATAAAGTAGAAGTCCCGTCAACAGAACTTCCCAGCGGAATAACATGAAGTCTCTCTGCGGGAAAGCGTGTTTGGGTTACCACTTGCTGTTGCATGTAATTCAACGTAGACACCCAAGCATCTATTCGTTTGAATCGAAGCGTGTGTAAAAAATCTTTTTTCGAAACACCTAACTGCATGGCTTGATGATAAACCAATTTTATTTTCCGGGAAGAAAAAAACTTCACCCAACCTAAAAAATCTAAATCGCGATTGTCTCTGAAATGAACGATGTCAATTTCATCTTTTTCGAATTGCTTCGCCACCAGGCGAGCACGCTTAAAGTTGAAGTACTTTTTGTTTCTTTCAATGGAAATAACAGGAAGCTCTTGTTCTATTGCATGTTGGAATAGCGGAGTTCTTTCAACCAAATACACTTCAACTTGAAATCCTTCCGCTTGAAACGCCTTCGCATAACGAAGGGTATTCATCTCCAATCCACCCCAACTGATAGAGCTGCAGTAAAATGCAATTTTGGGTAGGTAAGGGGAGCTGTTCATTCGTCGAAAACATCAAGAAGCATTAGTGCTTCAGAAAGTTCACCTTCCGTTTTAAAGTCTTTGTGAATACGAGCTAATTTTTTTCCTTCTAGATAAAGTTCTATCGCTCGCTCGCTGTTTCCAACTAATTCGTGAAGCTGTCCGGTTTTGTAATAGGTGGGCAAATACTCTGATTGAGTAAGCAACAATTTCTCGAGAATTTCAATGGCCCGATCATTTTGTTCAAGCTTCTCATACTCCAGCGCAGTGGCATAATGAAGGAATGGATCACTTGGATGCGTCTCTAACATTTTTAGAATTTGATCCAAGCGCGTGTTCGACATGTTTATTTCTTTTCGATTTCGGCTGTAATGCTTCTGTCGTGAAGAGCAGTGCACATGCGTTCCATCTCTTTATATGGACCAGATTTCACAACAGTTTTACCTGTGGTGTGAATCAACAATGCACATTGTTCTGCCTGAATCCATTCGTGCTTGCAAATGGTCATTAACGATTGAATAACATGATCGAAAGTATTCACATGATCGTTGAAGACAACAATCTGATATTGTTCATCGGTTACAACATCGAGCAATACTTCTTCTTCGGTTTCTGTTTGGGCGAAAATATTCATACGGGACAAAATTAAAGCAGAATTTTAATATTGAATTGTCAGCTTTTCAACACTTAACAATAATGTATTGTTCGTTAGTTCTAATGGTTGTTAATTAGCAGAAGAATAAACAGCTTGAATATTATGGACGAAAAGACGGATTTACTAGTTTCTGAAACTGCTAAAATTCGAATACTTATTATCGAAGACGATGAACTTATTCGTGCATTGTTAGATTTAATCATTACAGATTTAGGACATGTTATTGTGGCTTCAGTGGATAACGCACTAGATGCTTTGGTTTCTTATGCCGTGCACCGTCCGCATGTTGTTGTTTCAGATATTGGAATCAAAGGAAGCATCGACGGTATAGAATTAGCGAAGAAACTGCTTCAAATTAGAAAATGTCAATTGCTTTTTTTAACAGGAAATACGAACGCAGAGACATTTAATAGAGCGAAGAAATTAGCACCGTTAGCTTTTATTTCGAAACCCATTGTTCGTGTTGAATTGGAACGAAGCATAGATTTAGCTGTTGAACATTCCAACGAAACCATTGGATTTGTTACAGAGAGCATGCCTGCTGATGGTTGCTTGTATACACGCATAGGGAACAAGTTGAAAAAGATTGCCATTGCCGATATTGAATACATTGAAGTTGACGGAAAATACAGCAGCATTTCTGTTGCTCAGCGATTGGTAAATTGCAAAATTTCATTGAAAGAATTGCAAGCTAAACTTCCTCAAAAAGATTTTCTTCAAGTCAATCGTAGCTCAGTCATTAACCTCAATTGCATTGAAGAAATTGACATGGCTCGACAAATAATCAAGATGCCTTCCGCAGAAATTAGCATCGGACGCAATTTCAAAGAATCTCTTTTAAATCGCCTAAACCTCATTTAGTTCTTTCGTCAGAATCTTTCGATAGAATCTTTGGCTTCGCCAATCGTCCCCTCTCTTACCTTTTCTGTTTAAAAATTTCAAATTGTGACGGCACATTGCGCGTTGGCCAGAAATTGTTATTCAACTCAACATCTGCTGTTTCTAGCAAAGGATCTAGTGCTATGTTGGTCACCTTTTTCCCGAAGCGGAAAACCTTGCAAGCATTACTTTCAGACATTTTCCAGATTTCAGCAGGGATGCGCTCAATCTGCTTCGTTCCGTCTTCAAAGGTGAATTCGAAGATGACCGGCATAAGTAATCCACCTATATTTTCTACCGTTAGCTCATAGAAATAATTCGTTTCGTTCAACAACTTCTGCTCTTCTGGAGTCAAGTTCTTTTTGTACTCTTCGTATTTCTTTTCGTCTTCAGGAGTTACTGCATAAGGATTGTCGTCGTTGTATTTGTCACGGGTTACAGGATATTGATCAACAATCGGAACAATGCCTTCTTGCTTGTCTCTGGTTAATGAGATGTCTGCAGGTTGTGCATCGGCTTTCGCCTTCAACAAAGCCTTTTCAACTTTCGGATCGTGACCGTTAATGGTAAACTCGCGAACGCTTTTCAAATTCATGTCGCAATGCTCGGTGGCGTAGAACCAACCTCTCCAGAACCAATCCAAATCAACAGCACTCGCATCTTCCATGCTGCGGAAGAAATCTTCTGGGGTTGGGTGTCTGAACGCCCATCTTCTACAATACTCTTTGAACGCATAGTCGAACAACTCTCTTCCCATAATGGTTTCGCGAAGAATGTTCAATCCGGTTGCAGGCTTTCCATAAGCGTTGTTTCCAAATTGATAAATGCTTTCAGAGTTGGTCATAATTGGAGACATCTTCGTTTTGTCGCCCTTCATGTAATCTACGATGTTTCTTGCTGGACCGCGACGAATAGGGAATTCACGGTCCCATTCTTTTTCAGCTAAGTATTCACAGAACGTATTCAATCCTTCATCCATCCACGTCCACTGACGCTCGTCGCT
>CAMCUG010000194.1 GCA_945878835.1 Chryseobacterium gleum
AAACTATGCGGACCTTGAAACAAGGTCACCACCACTTCATCTAAAATTTCCTTCCCATCGAAAATGCATCCAAACAACGCCATGCGTTTTTGTTCGGGTTGAAGGGGCTTCGAAAACAATTTGCCCACTATTTCCCAGGCCGCCTTCCCGCTTACGCGAACGACCGCAATACCTCCTACTCCTTGCGGTGTAGATAACGCGCATATCGTCTCTTCTCTTGAAATTGCATTCATGTTCTGCAAAAATGAGAAACAATCGGCAATGGAACGACTATTCTTTCCAAATAATGACTAATTTCGCCGCAGCAAAAAATAATACCACATGGGCGTTTTAGTAAGCAAAGATTCGAAAGTAATTGTTCAAGGATTCACTGGAAGTGAAGGAACATTTCACGCAACACAAATGATTGAATACGGAACCAACGTTGTTGGTGGTGTTACACCGAACAAAGGTGGACAAACACACCTCGACCGTCCGGTGTTCAACACGGTAGCCGATGCTGTAAAAGCAACTGGCGCGGATGTGACCATTATTTTCGTTCCACCAGCATTTGCTGCTGACGCTATCATGGAAGCTGCTGCAGCAGGTATTAAAGTAATTGTAACAATTACTGAAGGTATCCCAGTTGCAGACATGGTGAAAGCAAAAATTTACGCTACCGATCGCGGTGCAACTTTAATAGGCCCCAACTGCCCAGGTATCATTACCGCAGGCGAAGCGAAAGTGGGTATCATGCCTGGTTTCGTTTTCAAGAAAGGAAATGTAGGTATCGTTTCTAAATCAGGAACCTTGACTTACGAAGCTGCTGACCAAGTGGCAAAAGCTGGCTTAGGTGTAACCACAGCTATCGGAATCGGTGGCGACCCAATCATTGGAACAACTACATTAGAAGCCGTTAAATTGTTAATGAACGACCCTGAAACTCACGGTATCATTATGATCGGTGAAATCGGTGGTGAACTCGAGCCGAAGGCTGCCATGTGGATCAAAGAACACGGCACCAAGCCAGTTGTTGGATTCATCGCAGGTGAAACCGCTCCGAAAGGAAGAACAATGGGACACGCCGGTGCAATTGTATCTGGAGAAAACGAAAGTGCCTCTGCTAAAAAGCGTATCATGCGCGAATGTGGCATTCACGTAGTCGATTCTCCGGCTGAGATTGGCGCTAAAATGGCCGAGGTTCTGACCAAGTAACCTTCCTCTCTCTTTTCTCGTAAAGAATTTTAGTTTACCTTAAATTAGCTAATATGAAATTCTGTATCATTGGTGGAGGCGTATCAGGAGGTTTGCTCAATCGTTCGTTAACCGAACTCGGCCACGAATTAAGCGTATTCGACAAGTCTTCGTTTCAAATGTCAAGCGGATTCGGATTTCTATTGCTTCCCAATGGAATTGCCGGACTGAAAGAACTCGGCGTTTGGAAAGATGTTGAACCCTATTGCCTTCGCATTCGAAAGGTGAATTACATTAACACCAGCGGCGACCTAACCAATCAATTAGACCTAGAAGAAGTTTACAGCATAAGTCGACTCAAATTCTTAGAAGCACTAGCAAACAAAAGCACCGCTCTCATTGAAGATCTTGTTAAGCTTTCTGAAAATGGCGATTTCATTATCGGAGACAAAACAAATCTCAGCGCGAATGGCTTCGATGGAATCTTAGGCTCAGACGGCGTTCATTCCAATATTCGTAAATTTTTAAATCCAGAATTGGATAATCAAGAAACAGCCACCTTTGAAATCGTGGGTGTCGTGAAAAGTGATTTTCTGTATAACATGCTCGGCAATGAGTTGCATAAATTTGCCATAGCCAATAATGGATTATCTCTTGGTATTCTGCCCTTGAACGACGGCGAAATTATTTGGTATCTTCAAGTCAACAGTATTGACCACGGCACACCAAACCGCAATCACTCAAGCTTGATGGACTTTTTGAAAGAAAAAGTTGGAGATTGCGAAAATCCTATGATTCAAGCATTGCTCAATGCGAATATTGCAACCACTTATGTTTGGCAAGGTCGTACATTGAAAAATGTAAAGTCTCTGGCCAAGAACAACGTATTTCTTTTCGGAGATGCGGCTCACATCTTCCTTCCCTTTACCAGTCAAGGAACCAACAGCGCCATTGTTGACGTTGCTCACTTTATACACTTGTTAAAATCAGGCAAATCACTGCCCGAATTTGCTAACCAATACAGTGTGGAGCGTTTAGCCGAAACAAACGCTTTGGTGCGCTCGGGTATTGATATGATGCACGATTTTTGCTTCACCGATTTCAGTGAGGTCTCTACTAAAATTCCTATTACGATTTTCAAATAATGAAGTTTACTTCAAAGGAGTTCTTATCTGAAAATGCATTCAACATGCGTTGGGCGTGTGTGGAAGAAGGAGACATCCCCCTTACAGCGGCCGATTGGGACATTCAAGCTTCTAGTGCGGTGAGCGAAGCAATAACCGAATACCTTCAGTTCCATTCGTTTCCTTATGGAAATAATACAGGAATGGATGCTTTCAAAAAAGCAATCGCAAACCATTTCAACCAAAGAAAAAATGCAGTTGTAAATCCGGAAGAAATTCTTGCGACCAACAGCGCAGCCAAAGCCATAGACGATGTTTATTCTTTCTTGTTGAAGGAAGGAAACGAGATACTTATTGCAGATCCTGTTGACTTTTTATTGGCTGAATGTGCGCGAAGAAAAAACGTAATCATCAAACGCTATCAGCAGCGGTCAAACGGGATTGACCTTGCTGAATTAGATAAACTTGTCTCTTCAAAAACGAAGGCTCTTGTACTCTGTAATCCGCATAATCCTTTGGGATATGTACTTTCAAGAGTTCAACTCGAATCTCTTTCCAATTGGGCGAATGAAAAAGGAATTGTGATTATTTCCGATGAAGTGTGGAGCGATATCGTTCATAAGGAAGAGTCTTTCACCTCCATTCGTGCTGTGAATTCGAACGCTTGGATTGTCTATGGATTGTCGAAAGGATTTGGTCTCGCAGGCCTTCGCATAGGAGCAATCATTGCGCCTTCTGAAGAGCAAGCAGATATGCTTTCAGAAAGACAAGGCTATGCGCGCACCCTTGAAGGTGCAAGCACGTTGTCTCAAATCGCAGCAACGGCGGGAATGGAAAAAGGCTGGGCACACACGCAAGAAGCGGTTGCTCTCTTCAAAAAAAATCTTGAACATGCTGTTCTTGCATTCAACAAAACTGAATTTTTAAATTGCGAAATGCCGGAAGGGACATTCGTCTTAACTGTTCGTCACCCTTCAAGTTGGAACACTGAAATTCTGTGTGAACGATTGGCGAAGGAAGGGAAAGTTCATGTGGTTCCTGGATTGGAAAAATGGTTTGGACCAGGCGCTATTGGCTCGTTTCGAGTTAGCCTTGCAACCACAGAAGACATAGCTCAGGAAGGAATTCAACGCATAACAAATTG
>CAMCUG010000195.1 GCA_945878835.1 Chryseobacterium gleum
AAAACATCTTTGTTTTTCGCACGAAGATTGAACTTTTCAACCAACTGATCAGCCTTCTTCCCTAAAATAATATATTTATTATTTCTTTCGGAAGTCACGTGCTGTTTGTCTAATTTATCTTGAAGCTTTTCCAATTTAGATTGAAAAGATTGTTCCTCTTTTCTTGCACTCACCTCTCGTTTATTCGCTTCAGATATCCCTTGCTCCAATTCAGATTTCTGCCTTTGTAAATCCGAAAGCAAACCGTCCATTTCAATTTTCTGCTTGCTCAATTTCTTCTTCGCGCGATCCAACAAATCTTCCGGAATTCCATTCATCTTCGCCACCTCGAAGGTGAACGAAGATCCCGGTTCACCAACACTTAGAATGTACGTCGGTTCAAGCGTTTCCGTATTGAAAAGCATACATCCATTCACCGCATTGAGCATTTGTGAAGCTTTAATTTTTATGGGTGAAAAGTGCGTGGTAATTACACCAAAAGATTTTCGCGCATACAATTCTTCGAAGAAGACTTCAGCCAAGGCACCTCCTAATTCGGGGTCTGATCCGGTTCCAAATTCATCTAACAAAATGAGTGATCTTTTATTAGCAGAATCTAAGAAAAACTTCATGCGCTTCAAGCGATATGAATATGTTGAAAGCTGATTCTCGATACTCTGGTTGTCGCCAATATCAGTGAGAATACAATCGAATCTACTGAGCACACTCGACTCATCCGCAGGCACCAACAATGCGCATTCCCACATGAGCTGAATAAGTCCGACTGTCTTTAGTGTTATACTCTTCCCTCCCGCATTCGGACCGGAGATAACCATCATTCGCTGTTGACTGTTTAACTCCAACGATTGCGGGATAGTCTTTTTCCCTCGCTCTGCGTTCTTCAACAGAAGTAAAGGATGAAAAGCTTTGTTTAACTTCACTACTGGCTCTGAAACAAATATCACTTTTTGCGCACTCATAAGCACAGCCAATCGAACACGCGATTGAATATTATCGAGTTGAAGGAGAGTATCCAACACCGACTTCAACATAACGGCATGACCTGAAAGGTAACGCGTGAGTCGTTGAAGAATCTTACGAATCTCGGCGCGTTCATCGCCGAAAAGCATTTCCATCTGCGAATTTAGAAGCGTATTCACACCCGGCTCTATGTAGGTTAAAACTCCAGTCTTGCTTGTCCCCAATACATTCCCAGGCACCTTACGCTTGTATACACTTAACACGCTCAGTACCCTTCTATCTAGAAGGTATGATTCTCCTGTGTCTCCGAGAAAGCCTTTGCCTTGACAGTCTTTCATGACTCTCAAAAAGTTCTTCGAAATTTCTCTTCGTTTGGAAACAATTTCATGTCGAATATCAGAAAGCTCATGCGACGCTTCGTCACGAACGAGCCACTTCGCATCGAAAATTTTCAGAATTTCAATCTCAATCTCGTCGGTGTATTCGCAACTCTGAATCAATTCGTTCAAGCGTGGAACCGAAAAGCGTATTTCTTCGGGAATGTTCTTCAACAAACCAATGATTCGAATGCCTTGAAGAATCTTAGCAAAGCTCTCTTCCGCCAGCACCGAATCTTTCACTCGCAGCAATTTAAGCTCTTCACCGAATTCTTTAAAGTCTAAGGCAGGAATGGTGATGTCATTTTCTAAGAGCGATTTGAGCTCGTGCGTGATTTCTATTGTCCATTTCCACAAATCGAAATTTCCATAAGGTGAAAGTTCCAACAATGCAGCAGCAGCAGTGGGCTGCTTCGCGAAAGAAGACAGCACATTGCGAATCTCTTGAAACTCAAGATCTGTTACCAGTTGCTCGTTGAAAAACCTCATGGCCGCTAAAATAACACCGTCCTGTGTGAAACATATCGAATTCAATGCGAATGATTCCAACAAATTCACGAAATTAGACTCATGAAAAAGGTATTCCTCATCTTCAAAAACCGCTACTTGCTTACCCTAGCGCTATTTGTACTTTATAATCTTTTCATCAATAACATTGACATTCCTTTCATCATTTCTTCGCGCTGGGAGCTTCACAAATTAAGAAACCAAGCGGTTCAGGTTGAAAAAGAAAATCAGCGCGCCAAAGAACAACTTCAAGCGATTAACGCGAAAAACTTCGAACTCGAAAAGTTGGCGCGTGAAGAATATTTCATGAAGAAGCCGAACGAAGATGTGTACGTCTTCAAAATAAAAAACTAGATTTCTTCAGAGATTCTTACTGCACGCGGACCGAGCTCCACCACTTCAAGATTTGTAATTTTTCCTTTTTGAATTTGAAAACGCATGAGGGTTCGCACCTTATGAAAGCCATGTGTACCAGCAGCTCCCGGATTCAGATGAAGATTTCCTTGCTTCTGATTTTTTCCTGCTAAACAAATGTGCGAGTGTCCGCAAATGAACACATCTATTTTTTCATCTCGAATAATTTTTGAAATCCGTGCCGGATAGGACGGCGGCCTGCCACCAATGTGCGTCATGAAAACACGCACCCCTTCCACATTAAAAATCAAATCTTCACAGGTCATTGATCTAACCATTGTATCGTCGATATTTCCAAAGACAATTCGTGTTGTCTTTCCAAGTGATTCCAGTAACTCAACAACCTTTTCGGAACCAATATCTCCCGCATGCCAAATCTCATCGGCATTTCGGCAGTGTTCTTGTAATCGGTCGTCGAAGTAACCGTGTGTGTCGGAAAGTAAAACAATTTGCATTGTTCAAAAATAATTCGTTCAAGCTGCGGTTATCCCATTAATTCAAAGAATTTAGTAAAACGAATAGCATTGCATTTTACGACTATGAATAGACTTATTACTTCGCTTCTTTCTCTAACATTTTTATTTATGTTGAATTCTTGCCTGGCTCAGCCTCACAAGGAATACAGCATTAAGAACAAGCGCGCCATTGCGAAATACGAAGAAGCCATTGCGGCATACGGACAATACAATTCCAGCCTCGCGCTTGTTATTCTTGAAGACTTGCTTCAAAGTGAAGATCAATTCGCTGAAGCATATTTTCTCATGGGACAGATCTACGCAGAAAAAAATGAAATGCAGAAAGCGATAGCTCCGCTCGAGAAAGGACTTTCGATCAACGCTACCATTTTCCCCATGGGCTATTACATGTTGGGCGAATGCTATTTCAGTGTTGCCGAATACGACAAAGCAGAGCAAGCGATCACCACTTACACGAAGATGCCAAAGCCCAATCCAAACGTGCATTACCGCGCGCAGCTCATTCTTGAAAGCTGTGTCTTCGCCAAGCAAAGCATCAAATATCCCGTGCCCTTCAACCCCATTAACCTCGGAGATAAAATCAACACCGAAAACGACGAGTACTTTCCGTGCATCACAGCCGACACGAAGACACTTCTGTTCACACGTTTACTAAACGACAAGCGCGCGTTTGAAGGCAAACACGAAGACTTCTTCAT
>CAMCUG010000196.1 GCA_945878835.1 Chryseobacterium gleum
GGAGAGTTGGGTGTTATGCCGAAAGAATATGTTCGTGCGAATGCAAATGAAGTGCGTGCAATTGCGGAGTTTCTAGTAAATTCGCGGCATGGCAGTGGAGATAAAAAATAGAAAAGCGCTCTTTCAATATTTCATATTGGAAGAGTTCACTGCTGGGATTGTTTTAACTGGAAGTGAAATCAAGAGCATTCGTGCGGGTAAAGCAAACATTGCTGAGGCCTATTGTAAGTTGAATGGGAATTCTCTGATTATTCTGAACATGAACATTGCGCATTACGGCAATGCTGGATACGCGCAACACGAAGAGCGCCGAGTAAAAACATTACTCATTCAACAAACCGAAATTGATCGCTTGAAGCGAAAGCTGAAAGACACAGGTGTAACAATTATTCCCATGCGCTTATTTATTTCAGAAAAAGGTTGGGCCAAATTGGATATCGCTTTAGCAAAAGGAAAAAACGTTGGAGATAAACGCGCCGACGTTAAAGACAAAGACCTCAAACGCGAAGCGGATAGAGCTAAACTCCGTTAACCAAGAAAATCTTCTTCGACGAGATACTTCCGAATCTTATCGCTAAGCTTTTCAGAAACCGGAACAAGAGGTAAACGAAGATAGTTTTCGCAGATATCTAGGTGAGCAAGCACTTCTTTGATTCCTGCTGGATTTCCTTCGGCAAATAACAAATGAATTAAATCTAAAAGCTTATAGTGAATGGCTCTAGCATCTTCGAAATTGTTATTCAAAGCTGCGTGAGTCATTTGAGAGAATTCCTTCGGAAAAGCATTTCCAACAACAGAAATAACACCATCACATCCGGCAGATAAAAGTGGTAATGTCAGGGCATCGTCGCCGCTGATAACCATGAACTCTTTCGGCGTGACGTTGATCACATTCATGATTTGCTCAACACTTCCACTTGCTTCCTTAATACCAATGATGTTCTTGCATTCAAATGCAATGCGAGCTACCGTGTCGGGCATCATATTCACAGCTGTTCGTCCAGGAACATTGTACAACACGATAGGAATTTTACTTGCTTCACTGAGCGCTTTGTAATGTTCAACCAAACCGTTTTGTGTTGGCTTGTTGTAATATGGATTAACGGAAAGAATAGCATCTATTCCGTCGGTATCCAATCTGCTTAATTGTTGAACAAGCTCGTAGGTGTTGTTTCCACCCAAACCCAAAACAATTGGCTTAGTGCCATTGTTCGCCTCAAGAATAGCGTCTAGAACTTCTTGTTTCTCCTCTTTATTCAAAGTAACCGACTCACCCGTTGTTCCTTGAACAACCAAATAATCGGCACCACCATCAATTAAGTGGGCAGTTAATTTTTTCAGTCCAGCGAAATCTACTGAACCATCTTTGCGAAAAGGGGTAACCATAGCCACACCTAATCCTCTCAACTTCTCTCTCATCATTACTTTATTTGCGGATTACTTAAATACACGTCTAGATTCTGCAGATATTTATCAATTGTAGGATTATCGCCCAAGTCAATCATTAAATCGCACTGACGCGCTGCGAGTGAATCTCTCAGGCCAACTTTCATCTTTGCTCTACTTTCTTTGAAAATAAAATTCACCGGAATTTGATCTCCGTTAGTCAGATCTATAAGAATATCAAAATCTTCTTTAATGAATTTCGAAACGTTTTGAACCGGGCGTAAATACCAATTCAAATCATCTTTGGTGAAATATTCAAACTCCAATTTTTGCGATTGCCAAATGGATAAGTTTTTAATGGAATCATTAACAAAACCAACGCATCGAATGTGTCTTACGCCAAACTTATCCTTCAAGTATTTGGCAAATGCTTTAATCTTGTTGAAGTAGCGTTCGTCGTTATCGACATACAAAATACCAATAGACTGTGCATCGTGAAAGTTCGAACCTGAACGAATTCGCTTGGCATCAGGTAAATTACTTAATGCACGACGGCCAGCAGACAATTTAATTTTTTCGACAAACTTCATTCTCACAAATTTACGAACACTTTTCTATATTTCGAACGTCGTAGCTCAAACGTGAAATATATTTGAAATCATTCAACATGAATTATGAATAAAAAAGGACTCTCGCTTTTCGCGCTAACCATGATTGCCATTGGAAGTACCATTGGTTCTGGAATATTTAAAACCCCTACCAGTATTGCTCAGGCAGTACCTGACCCCATGTGGATGACCGTGCTTTGGATAGCTGGTGGTGTCGTTTCAATGATCGGCGCCATGGTTTACGCGGAAATGGGCGGACGCTTTCCCAAAGGAGGTGGAATATATACTTATTTAAAGGAAGCCTTCGGTCCACTACCCGCTTTTTTATACGGCTGGTGCTTACTCACGGTGGTTTCTTCAGGAACTATTGCTGCGTTAATAGTTGTTTTCGCAGATTACTCGCAAAAGATTGTCGGATTTTCAGATCAACTCATTCCAGTCGTTGCCGCTTCATCAATCGTTATCCTGACGCTGTTCAACATGTTCAGCCTTGACAGCTCGAAGTGGTTTGCCAATGTCTCTACTGTTTTGAAAATCATTGGCATATACGGCCTGCTCATTCTACTTCTCTTTCTAGGAACGAATAACATCTTCGACAACAGCATTTCCGTATCTGAAATTTTCACGAATGAAAAGGCTCAAGGATTCGGTTGGGCGAAAGCGTTTGTTGGAGTGCTTTGGTCATATACGGGCTGGCACTATGCAAGCTTCGTAACGAACGAAGCGGAGAACCCGAAGCGCAATGTACCGCTGGCACTAATACTCGGAACTTTAGTGGTTACCCTTTCGTACGTATTGGTGAGCATTGGATACATGAATGTGTTGAGCATTGAAGAAATTCAGAATAGTAAAACATTGGCGGCTGATGCCATGGAGAAAATTATTCCAGGTGGATCATTTGCAGTATCGATATTAATTGCTCTTTCAGTATTTGGATGCGCAGGCCTTTACGTGCTTGCAACTCCTCGTATTGTGCAGCAGATGTCGAATGAAGGACTATTCTTCGAAGCGTTCGGAAAATCACATCCGAAATTCGGGGTGCCTGTAAACGCCATTCTATTGCAATCGGCTTGGGCAATCGTTCTCATCTTCGTCTGGGGAAAATTCGAAGCACTCTATACCTACGTTACAATTACGGAGTGGTTCTTCTTAGCGTTGGCTTGTTCTGGAATATTTGTTTTCAGAATGAAAAAAATGGGACAAACAGATGGCATTTTTAAATCGCCACTTTACCCTGTCTTACCTGTATTGTTCATTGCAGTAGTTGCCTGGTTCATTGTAAAAAATGCATTGAGCGATGATCCCGCTGCGTACTTCGGACTTATGGTTATTCCTGTTGGAGCAGTTGTTTATTACGTTTACGGAAAGTCAAAATCAAAATAACATTCGGTTAATAGAGACTAAAAGCCTACTTCGGTGGGCT
>CAMCUG010000197.1 GCA_945878835.1 Chryseobacterium gleum
TTATTCCTTCAACCTGAAAAATAACATTCGCTTATCCCCTTTCATTCAAATTGGTTATACCCCTTACCTATATTCTCCAAATACCGAAGCGGTAATTAATCAGACTACAGGACTTATTACCCCTGACTACACGGGTGTATTTACATCGCAGATTGGCGTGAAGGTTCGAGTGCGCTAATAAAAACAGCCCTTCTCGTTTTCCACACAGACCTCTCGTTTAGAAAACTTTTTTGCATTAATTTCACCCTACCGAGAAAAATGCAAAAACCATGACCGCTACAAAATTAATTTGGGAAGAAGATTTAGAAACATCTTCTAAAAAATACCACATCTATGGCGCTTGGATAGCGATTATTTTCGATCCTGTTTTTGGAATTACAGACTACTTCAACATTCCGCATGCCTTCAATCAAATTATGTCGTTGCGCATAGGCGTCTCGGTTATAGCGGCATTAGCGTTGTTGGCACACAAGCGGAAGTTTATAAATTCCAAAGTGCTAATTTTCATTCCTTTTATACTTATCTCTTTCCAAAACGCCTACACTTTCAGTGTGATCAATGTTGAAGATTTCACAGGACATTCGCTGAATTATTTGGCCTTGTTCATAGGAGGAGGCATGTTTGTTTTGTGGAATTGGTATTACTCATTGGCTATTATCATTCCTTCTGTTGCAGCTACCTGCTACTTTTTTCAAATGAATCATCAGTTGAATACGGAAGAGGCTCTAATAAACGGTGGGCTGCTGCTTATCGTTGTAGCAATTTTTATGTTCGTACTTATTGAAACGCGCTACAGACTTACCATTTCAAATATTAAATTCAAGCTAGCCTTGTTGGAAGCGAATGATGCCTTGGCCGATGAGAAGTCGCAATCAGATAAACTTCTTCGAAATATCTTACCCGATGAGGTTGCAGATGAGCTGAAAACAACAGGAAAAGCAAGTGCAAAACACTACCCAAAAGTTTCAGTGTTATTTACAGACTTCAAAGGGTTTACAGCTCGCAGTGCCGGCATGACTCCGGAAGAAGTAATTGAACAATTGAACAATTGCTTTTCCGCTTTCGATGCCATTGTAGAAAAATACAATCTTGAAAAAATCAAAACCATTGGCGATGCGTACATGTGTGCTGGCGGTTTGCCGATTGCTAATGATACAAACCCTGTAGATGCTATTCGCGCTGGTTTGGCTATGCAGAAATACATGACCACTTACAAAAACGAATGCATCGCCAAAGGCGAACCATACTATGAATGTAGGCTTGGCATCAACACTGGCGCGGTAGTAGCGGGAGTTGTCGGCACGAAAAAATTCGCATATGACATCTGGGGGGACACTGTGAACACAGCCAGCAGAGCAGAAAGCAGCGGCGCAGTAGGCCTAGTGAACATTACCGAAACTACCTACGAATTGGTTAAGGATATTTTCACCTGTGAATATCGAGGAGACATTGAAGTGAAGGGAAAAGGACTAATGAAAATGTATTTTGTGTTGGGGGAAAAAACAACATAACATAATTCTTCGAATCAATTGCTCCGCAATCAATCTTTCAGATCAATCCTTCGAATCAATTGCTCCGCAATCAATCCTTCGGATAAATTATGAAGTAGGAATAAAATCTTTGATTTTCCAATTACGAAGTAGGAATAACATAGTTCCAATTACGAAGTAGGAATAAAATCTTCGATTTTCAAATTATTTAATTCCAAATATCTTCTTGAAATTCTTCGAAGTCTCCGCCGTCTCTTCCCAAGGGAACAAATTCACCTTCATAACCTTCGGTTTTTGACCGTTTGGCATCTTGAACGTCTTCGTTACGGTCTTGGGCGTTCTTCCCATGTGACCGAAACTCGCTGTTTCCTTGTACATAGGTGTGCGCAAGTTGAAACGCGTTTCAATCTCGTATGGAGTCATTCCTACATTCTTCGAAATTAGATTCGCGATCTGACCATCATTCATTGCTACACGAGCAGTACCGTAAGTATTCACATAGAATCCTACTGGCTCCGCAACTCCAATGGCATAAGCCACTTGAACCAACACTTCGTCACACACTCCAGCTGCAACCAAGTTCTTCGCAATGTGACGCATGGCATAAGCTGCACTGCGGTCTACTTTACTTGGATCTTTTCCGCTGAATGCTCCACCACCGTGAGCACCCTTTCCACCGTATGTATCTACAATAATTTTTCTTCCAGTTAATCCCGTGTCGCCGTGAGGACCACCAATCACAAACTTACCAGTCGGATTCACGTGCAACGCATACTTCCCATCAAACAACTTCTGAATGCGCTTCGGTTGCTTCTTCATCACACGAGGTATTAAGATGGTACGAACATCTTCTTTAATCTGCGCCAACATCTTCGCTTCCTTATCGAAATCGTCGTGCTGAGTACTCACGACAATCGCAGAAATACCCATTGGTTTGTGATCGTCTGAATACTCAATGGTTACTTGGCTCTTTGCATCTGGACGCAAATATTTCATTTGCTTTCCTTCTCTGCGAATAGCAGACAATTCACGCAACAACGAATGTGCTAACTCCAAAGGAAGTGGCATGTAATTGTCGGTTTCGTTCGTAGCATATCCGAACATCATTCCCTGGTCACCGGCGCCTTGATCTTTCTTGTTCTTCTTGTCTACCCCTTGATTAATATCGGCAGACTGCTCGTGAATGGCAGACAATATTCCGCACGACTTCGCTTCAAACATATACTCACTTTTCGTGTATCCAATTTCAGCAATGGTTCCGCGAATAATCTCTTGTAAATCAACATACGCTGTCGATTTCACTTCTCCTGCAACAACCACTTGTCCTGTTGTTACTAGGGTTTCACATGCAACCTTCGACTCGGGGTCTTGTGCTAAAAACGCATCAATTAGTGCATCTGAAATTTGATCGGCTACTTTATCTGGGTGCCCTTCAGACACAGACTCTGATGTAAAAAAATATGACATATCTACTTAATTATTTTCTGTTTAATTTGAATTCAACGACTCACTCCATTTGGTTCTTACCGGCGGTGTGAAATCTTTATTAGGCACTTGTTCGGGATCGTAACCGAACAATTTATTTTCTTTAATCAACGTGTCAACATAAGTCGGCACCATCTCTTCCCAACCGAGGTGTCCATTGTGAATTAGGTCTAAGGCATCGCGAGAATAAATCGAAAGAACATCCGGATTGTATTCTGCTATGTCAACAATACGCTTGTTATCCACCATGTAGCGGAAGAGCGGAAGCAAGCGCGGATGCACAGGGCAGTTCTCTGTTGTATACAAGGTGTTTGTGGCTTCGTCGAACCACGGATATAAGTATATCTTCAAATCTCTGCTGAAGAGAATACCAAAGGCTGCTAAAATCCCTCC
>CAMCUG010000198.1 GCA_945878835.1 Chryseobacterium gleum
ATTTCCTTCGCTTTGCTAGACGCACTGAAGAACTACGTGCACTTCGGATATTTCGGTTGGAAGGAAATCCTTACTCCGTTTTGGCACACCGCTTTGTTCTGCGGATTCATCATTTTCATTGTTCTTCGTAGCTTGAAGAAATACACGAAAGTGCTAAACGTAAAGGGAAGAGAATACAACGTTTAATGAAAACACTTTACATCATACGTCACGCCGAAGCGGAAGATCTATTCGGACAGCCCGATAGCTTCAGACCGCTGACAGAACGCGGAAACCTTCAATCATTAGCGCTTGGCAATCACCTCGGACAACTTCCAACCAACTGGATCGTTAGTCCTGCCGTTCGCACCTACTCTACCGCGCATGCGCTGAGCACCACCCAAAGTCACAAGCCTGTTCTTCACCTCGAAAAAAGAATTTACAACGCTGAACTTTCAGACTTGTTAGAAGTATTTGAAGTACTTTCAAACGATTGGAATGATGTGGTTCTCGTTGGACACAATCCGGGTGTTTCAGATTTGTCTCAATACCTTACCGGCATGCAGCATCCGTTTAAAAAAGGTGCGGTTGTGAAAATTGAACTCGACATAACTGAATGGAACCAACTGATTCAGGGCTGCGGAAAAGAAGACTTTTATTGGTTTACTTAAAGTAAAGTTGCATCTGACTTAACAAATGGCTTAACTTTGTCTCCCGTTATGCAAAAAAAGCAAGCGGTATCCTCTAAACGTTCCAAATATATCTTCGTAACCGGCGGAGTAACCAGTTCATTGGGTAAAGGAATCATCTCAGCATCTTTAGCTAAACTTCTTCAAGCAAGAGGCTATTCTGTAACCATTCAGAAGCTAGATCCATACATAAACATTGATCCAGGAACCCTGAATCCTTATGAACACGGAGAATGTTATGTAACCGAAGACGGTGCAGAGACAGATCTTGATTTGGGCCACTACGAGCGCTTCCTAGACATTCCAACGTCTCAAGCCAATAACATTACAACCGGAAGAATCTACCAAAGCGTCATCGACAAAGAACGTCGTGGCGAATACTTGGGAAAGACCGTTCAAATTATTCCGCACATTACCGACGAGATTAAGCGTTGCATTCAACTTTTAGGGAACGCGCACGATTATGATGTTGTCATTACTGAAATTGGCGGAACCGTTGGCGACATTGAATCGCTTCCGTATGTTGAATCTGTGCGTCAGCTCATGTGGGAATACGAAGACGATTGCATTAACATTCACTTGACCCTCGTTCCATATTTGGCAGCAGCCGGTGAATTGAAAACGAAGCCAACACAACACAGCGTGAAGATGCTTTTGGAAAATGGAGTTCAACCAGACATTCTTGTTTGCAGAACAGAGCACGAGCTTTCTTCCATCCTTCGAAATAAAATTGCCAAGTTCTGTAACGTCTCATTGGATGCCGTTATTCAGAGCATAGATGCCGATACGATTTACGACGTTCCTTTTATGATGCTGGAAGAAAAACTGGATTTGGTTGTCTTGCGCAAGCTTGGCTTGAAGTCAAAGAAGAAACCAAATCTGAACAAGTGGAGCGACTTTTTAACTAAACTTAAGAACCCGAAGAAACGTGTTCGCATTGGTTTAGTTGGAAAATATGTTGAATTGAAAGATGCATACAAGAGTATTGCTGAAGCTTTCATTCACGCAGGTACAACACTTGAATGTGCCGTTGACATTGAGTGGATTCATTCTGAAGGATTAAACAAGAAGAATGTTAAAGCGAAACTAACCGGTTTAGACGGTGTACTTGTTGCACCTGGATTTGGATCTAGAGGTATCGATGGGAAAATTGAAGCAATCAAATTCGTTCGTGAAAACAACATTCCTTTTTTCGGAATTTGTTTGGGAATGCAAATCGCAACTATTGAATTCGCTCGAAATGTGCTTGGTCTGAAAGACGCCCACAGTACAGAGATTAAGGCTTATACCAAGCATCCTGTTATCTGTCTTATGGAAGAACAGAAGAGCATCGTAAACAAAGGCGGCACCATGCGTTTGGGGGCATACCCTTGTACGCTTAAAAAGGGAACGAAAGCTCAAAAAGCCTACGGGAAAATCAACATCGAAGAACGTCACCGTCATCGTTTTGAATTCAACAATGATTACTTGGATAAATTCGAGAAGGCAGGATTCAAAGCGGCTGGAACAAACCCTAAAAGCGGATTGGTTGAAATAATTGAATTAGAAAATCACCCGTACTTCGTCGCTTCTCAATTCCATCCGGAATATAAAAGCACTGTAATGACTCCACATCCACTTTTCATTTCATTCGTGAAAGCGTGCATGAAGTCAAAAGACTAATGAATAAATGTGAGTTGTAAGGTCTCTGTTTTCTTTCCATCTGGATTGGAACAATAGACATAGTACATGCCTGTTGCAGGACGCTGTCCATCGGTGGTCTTGCCATTCCAGAAAACACGTCCACCTTCGCTTTCACCTTGAAAGACAACGTTTCCAGCTGCATCTGTAATACGCACACTGCTGTTATATGCTAGTCCGTCTACGGTAATGTTTCCATCAAATTCAGGCAAAATAGGATTTGGAAATACGCGAACGTTTTTCATTTCCTGATCGAAATTCGTTGCGGTAGAAAAATAAGAAACCATTCCTTCTTCTGTTGCTATGAATACTTCTCCGTTGTCTTGATTAATGGCAATATCTGAAATTGAATTGGTTGGAAGGGGGCTGTTTTCTTGCGTGAAATGTTCAATTTGCTGCAATCCATCCGAACTGAATAAATACACACCGCTGTTTCGTGTTCCAATCCATTTTCGATTTCCTCCATCGATTTCAATACAGGTTATCGTTTCAGTATCGAGCAACTTCTGAACGTTTCCGTCTTGAGTAATCAAAATAGGTTCGCCGTCTAATGGATCTTCCGAAAACAATGACGACTGCGAATAAAATACGGAAAGACCTTGAAGCGTCCCTACCCATATTTCACCATCCAAATCTTCAATCATACAAAAGACATCTTTATTGGCCAAACCTCCAGCGCCTTCCGCTTCCGACAGAAAAGTAATATCGTCATCCGAGGCATTGGAAACAGTTCCATTCGGGTCGCGCACCACAATTCCTTTTCCCGCAACTATTGCCCAAATGTATCCTTCGCGTGTGGGCATAATGTCTTTCAACCAATCGTCATTCGTTACGTAAGGAGCGCATGAGAACGCAATGAAATTTCCTTCGCGGTCAACCGCTTGAATAGGTTTCGTTGAATAACTGTTGGTTAACCACAGTACTCCATTCGGATCGAAAGCTACTCCGCCAACCCCGGTCCATCCGGGAGCCCAAGTGAATCCGGAACCTTGCAAAGGATTGTTTCCGGTTTCGAC
>CAMCUG010000199.1 GCA_945878835.1 Chryseobacterium gleum
TAGATGTGGTGACGATCGCCTTCAAACTGAAGAACGGTGTCGACCATGTGCTCCAACACTTTCGGACCCGCGAGACTTCCCTCTTTGGTAATGTGTCCGATTAAAAATATGGGGGTATGCGTTTCCTTCGCATACTTCATCAATTGCAAGGTGCATTCACGTACCTGAGAAACACTGCCTGGCGCGCTTTCTACGCTATCGCTTTGAAGGGTTTGAATGGAATCGATTACGACAATGTTCGGTTTCATTTCATTCAAATGATGAAGAATCTGATCGACCGAAGTTTCCATAAGCACCATACAACGCGGATTGTCGAATCCTAAGCGTTGCGCGCGCATTTGAATTTGCTCTTCGCTTTCTTCACCCGAGACATACAAGACCGTGAAGTTTAATTGTTGAAGGGCCATTTGCAAAAGCAATGTAGACTTTCCTATACCCGGCTCACCGCCGAAAAGAACGAGCGAACCTGGAACGATTCCTCCACCTAACACGCGATTCAATTCATCGTCGATTAACGGAAAGCGTCTACGTTCTTCTATTTCAATATCTGAAATAGATTTCGGTTGTGCGTTAGGTTTGATACGAATTTTCGAAGTGTTCGAATCGCGGTTCACCACCTCTTCCACTATTGTATTCCATTCGTTGCAAGAAGTACATTTGCCCAACCACTTGGGGCTTTGTGCACCACAACTTTGACAGAAAAAAGAAGTTTTAGTCTTTGCCATTCCCCAAAAATGCGAAGAAGAATTGACAACAAGGGCCGATGTTTATAAGTCTTTTATTCGGCGAAGATGCGAATGGACCCCGACTGAGATTTCAAATTGCCTTGACGGTCTTTGAATTCAATGAGCCAGTAGTAATAACCCGGTTGGCATAATTCGGCATTGGAATTTTTTCCATCCCACACTGATTGTCCAGCTGATTGATAAACTTTTCTACCGTTGGCATCGGTGATTTTAAAATTGACAACCTCGCTTACATTGCGTGCGTTGTACAACACATCGAACACATCGTTCTTCCCATCGAAACCCGGAGCGAATGCGGTAACTGGAGCAAGTTTCGCAGGACGATAGACCTCAATGGTTTTTTCTTCAACCAATACTTCTTCACCTCTTGAAACCAAATACTTCACCGTATAGGTTCCTTCTTCAGTGAATTCGTGTGCAATGGATTGTCCTTGTCCGTCGAATCCATCTCCGAAATTCCATGCATAAGCGTCGGCCTTTTCAGCGGCACCGAAGAAGAAGTATCTCAAATTTTCGGGGTTTGAGATAACTGCTGTAAATGAATTTGTTAGTAGTTCTTTTTCAGTAATACTTTCCGATGATTTGTTTTCAGAAGTGTGTGAGTTGAACGTATCAACAATCTCTGCAATCTGCTCGTTCTTTTGATTACTCGAGACAATCTCAGCTAATTCTTGTGCCTCAGGCATTTGCCACACATACCCTGAATAAATATCATCTGGAATTCCACCTGTGATAATTTGAGGAATTGCGGTACTTTCAGAAGTCTCAACACTGTTCACCGTGATTGAAGTTGTATCCACTTTTACCTCTTCCGTTTTTTGATCAGACGATTGAACAACCGGTTGAATTTTATTCGGCAAGTTGAAATAAATAATTGCGGAAGTTGCAACGGCAACTGTGCCAACGGTAGCGGTTGTCATCCAAGGCTTCCACAAAGAAGAAGAAGGTTGAGGAATATTTTGTGAAATGTTATTCCACAAGTGATCTGCTGAAACCTCATGGGAATCTAGCTTTTCACGAATGATATTGTTCCACTTATTGCTCATTTATTCTTTTGACTAACCAGTTTTTTCCTTTTAAAAATTGTGTTTTCGAAGTGCTCTCTGAAATTCCCATTAGCTCGGCGATTTCTTTGTGTCCGTATCCTTCAACCACGAATAAATTAAACACTGTGTTGTACCCTTCGGGCATTTGAGCGATTAACTTCATCAAATCAGCTGCCTGCAAGGCTTCCATTTGATCTTCTCCGTTGTCGGAAAGAGAAACCGCATCATCAATGTTCTTGTCGAGTCGAAACTTCTTGTTGTTTTTAATTCGTGTTAACGACGTATTCACAACAATGGTTCTAATCCAACCCCCTAAAGGACCGTCGCCCTTCCATTGATTTAGCTTTTCAAAAACTTTAATGAAGCTTTCTTGCAATACTTCTTCGGCTTCCATGGTGCTACCCATGTAACGTAGACTCACCGCGAACATTTTTCCAGAGTGCAATTGAAAGAGTGTCCTTTGTGCGGACGACTTTCCTTTGAGACATTCTGAAACCAATTCGCTATCGCTCATACTTCATCGTTTGATTGATAACAATTGGTTTCAGAAAGTTGCCTGAGATATTTTAATTATCTTATTACGGTCACAAAACCTGTAAATACTTTCAGACTTCGGTCAGTCAGAGGCTTCACCTCTAATCTCCAAACATAAGTATCGTTTTGTGCAAACGCATTCCCATTGCGAACGTCACCAATCCACGGTTCACCAATATCCCATGACTCAAATACGAGCGTTCCCCAACGATCGAAAATCACAAAGTGATATCCAGATGGATTCGCGCCCTTGATCACAGGCAAGAATACTTCATTCAAACCATCCTGTTCTGGTGTAAATGCATTGGGAACCCATACTTGCAGTTCACTGTTCATGGTTACTGTATGACACACGGTGTCTGTGCAACCGAACTCATTTGAAACTGTCAAACAAACGGGGAATTCAGCCAAATCTTCATCAGGAAAAGTAAAGTTCGGATTTTCATCTATGCTTGCACCGTAAGGTCCAAAGTTCCAATAGTAACCAACAGCATCTACGGATTCATTCGAGAAATAAACAATCGGATTCAACACATCTGCAGGTTCTGGCGCCCAAGAAAACTCTGCCGTTGGATAACCATAAACATTTATTGGCGCAGGAAGCGTATACGTTGCCGAACATCCGTCTGATGAAATGACATACAACGAAGGAGAATAACTTCCAACTTCAGAGTACGTGTATACTTGGTTACCGCATGCTGGAATAGTTGTTCCGTCATCCATTGTCCAAATACAATTCGCAGACAAAGCAGGAGATGTTGTATTTGTAAAAGAAACAGTCACCGGTGCACAACCTTCTTGATCACTTACTGTAAATCCAACGTTAGGCAATTGGAAGACTGTGATATCTAATGTATCATAAGCAGGCACGGCGCATCCGTCGTTCGCATATACAAAAACAGAAGTGGTGTTGGTTGGACAGAACGTATTGCTTGTCCCATCAGGTCCTATGGTAGCGCCACCTACAGCTGTTGGAACCTCATACCATTCGATGTTAATTGGATTGTTTCCTCCAGTCGCCACTGCGCTCATGT
>CAMCUG010000200.1 GCA_945878835.1 Chryseobacterium gleum
TAACCGCTGAAGTCGAAATAAATTTGAAAGGTATAAGACAGCGCTGCCAACCATGCGGCACCCATGGAAAGCGTATGTGGATCAAGTGCACCAGCGCCTGTTTCGGCATTTCCGTAGATGCTGTCTGCAAAGGCCGCCAGCGCATTGGCCATCAAAACTTTTTTTCCTAATCCAATACAAAATCGGTAAAAACCGAGCAAACGGTCGGTACTGGTTTCGGTCTTCGAGCGATCGGGAATTTGATCGGCAATGTCGTGGTACCGAATAATAGGACCGGCAATTAATTTCGGAAAAAGGATAATGTACAGCTGATAGTCCCAAAAGTTCTTCAGCGGTTTGTGTACTCTTCGAAAAACATCCACCACATAGGTAAGGGTTTCAAATGTGTAGAATGAAATACCTATCGGAAGTACGAGCTTGGTCCAAGGAATGCTGCTTTCAAGCCCAAAGCCGTTCATGGCCACATTCACATTCTCTATGAAGAAGTTCATGTATTTGAAGTAGACCAGCAGTCCCAGGTTCATCACGACGGAAAAGATCAAGATGAGTTTTCGCTCCGTCTCGTTCTTGCTTCGATCCATTCTTCCTACCAAGAAAAAATCGATGAGGGTTGTTCCAATAATGACAAAAATAAATTTCGGCGCACCCCATGCGTAGAAGAACACACTTGATAGCAACAAGAAGGCATTCTTGAATTTCTTCGGGCATATCCAATACAGCAGCAGGAAGGCTGGGAGGAAGATGGTTAGAAAGATGGCGGAGCTGAAGACCATCCTACAAAGATAAGATGCCGAAGGCAAGATTCTTCGTAAGATACTTCGTAAGAAGCTTCGCTAATGAGCAACTTGCATTAGGCAACTTGCAAGGCAATTAGATCTTGTGAAACATCTTTCGAAGAATCTTGTGCAACATCTTGCAAAGCATTTGCATCTTGTATAACATCTTGCGAAGCATCCTGCATTCCGCCGTATTTTTGCGCACAAACATTGCTAATAATGACTCCCCTTGAATCCGCAAAAGAAAAAGCTAGACTTTGGAAAACATACGAATTAGATGAAGAGACGCGCAGCGAGATTGAGCGTTTGGAAAAAGAAGATGAGAAGTTATTTATCGATTCGTTTTATTCCGATTTGGAATTTGGAACGGGTGGATTGCGCGGTGTCATGGGTGTGGGAAGCATGCGCATGAACAAGTATACTGTGGGTATGACTACGCAGGGATTGGCGAATTATATTTTGAAACACCATGCGCAAGTGGGAGGAGGAGGTTCGGTGGCGATTGCGTATGATTCGCGAAACAATTCAAGTTACTTCGCGAATATTGCTGCAGAGATTTTAGCGAAGAATGGTATTCATGTTTATCTCTTTTCTGAATTGCGTCCGACGCCGCTGTTGTCGTTCACCGTTCGTGAATTGAAATGCACGGCGGGTATTGTTATCACTGCTTCGCACAATCCGAAGGAATACAACGGGTATAAGGTTTATTGGAGCGATGGCGGGCAGATATTGCCGCCGCATGACGGGGGGATAATCAATGAGGTGAAGGGTGTTATGGGAGGTGCCAGTGCTACGCAAGATGCAAATGCTTTGCAAGATGTTGCACAAGATGCACCTGCGGTGCAAGATGCTGCGCAAGACGCTTCGCGAGACCTTTCGGAGAATCTTTCGGAGAATCTTTCGAAGAATCTAACGCTAGTTCAGGCGGTACCGTCTTATGTAGAGGAAAAATATTTGGAATTGGTTAGAGGATTAACGCTTTCTGAAGATGCTGTTAAGAGTGAAAGTGACATCTCCATTGTGTATACTTCTATACATGGTTCGGGGATAACGTTGGTGCCGAAGACCATGGCGGCGTTGGGGTTTTCGAATGTAAGTGTGGTTGAAGAGCAAGCGGTGCCTGATGGGAATTTCCCTACAGTGGAGTCTCCGAATCCGGAAGAGAAGTCGGCTATGAAAATGGCGTTGGAGTTGGGAGAAAAAGTAAATGCTGAATTGGTTTTGGGAACAGATCCGGATACAGATCGTGTTGGATTGGCGGTACGAAACGACAACAACGAGTTGGTGCTCATCAATGGCAATCAAGCGGGAAGCTTATTGGTGTATTACCGTTTGTTGGTGGGGAAGGAAAAAGGAAAACTTCCTGTTAATCCGTTTATTGGAAAGACCATCGTAACGACTGAATTAATTGCCCGCATTGCGGAATCGTTCGGGGTGCCTTGTTACGACACATTAACCGGATTCAAGTTTATAGCGAGACTCATTAAAGAAAAAGAAGGAAAAGAAAATTTCGTGGCGGGAGGAGAAGAGAGCTACGGTTATTTGGTGAGTGATTTTGTTCGCGACAAGGACGCTGCTTTATCGGCGGTGCAGTTCGCGGAGATTGCTGCCTATGCAAAGAGTAAAGGAACAACGATGTGGGGAATGCTGAAGGATCTTTATTTGCAACATGGTGTCTTCCGGGAAGAGTTGGTGAGTATTACGTTGAAGGGAATAGACGGTGTTACGCAGATTCAAAATATGATGTCGCGTCTTCGTGCCACACCTCCGCAAACCTATGGCGGAGTAGCGATGACAGAATTGCACGATGTGAAAGCAGGTACATGCAAGAACATGATTTCGGGTGAAGTAACGACACTCCCCTATCCGAGTTCCGACGTCTTGCAATTCATTCTCGCCGACGGCAGCAAGATCAGCGCCCGTCCGAGTGGCACCGAGCCGAAGATTAAGTTTTACTTTTCTTTGAGGAAGGAAATCTCAACAGCAAATGAGATCTCATCAGTTCAGAATGAACTGACGCAGAAGATTGAAATAATTAAAGCTCAGCTTTTGAATTAATTCAGCGAAGCTGAAATTATTACTTGAGTAATCCCAGTAAATAGGAGCCATACCCACTCTTTACCAACGGCTTCGCAAGCTCAACCAATTGCCCCTTATCGATATACCCCATCCGATAAGCAATTTCTTCTATGCATGAAATCTTTTGTCCTTGACGCTCTTCCATGACTTGTACGAATTGTCCGGCTTGCATCAACGAAGCAAAAGTACCAGTATCTAACCAAGCAGTACCTCTGTTGAAGACGCTTACTGCTAATTGTCCGCGTTTCAAATATTCTTGATTCACATCGGTAATTTCGTATTCTCCACGCACAGAAGGTTTTAGATTCTTTGCCATTTCAACTACTGAATTGTCGTAGAAATACAATCCTGGAACGGCGAAATTACTCTTTGGTTGTGACGGTTTTTCTTCAATGGAAATAACCTTTCCTTCCGAATCAAATTCTACCACCCCGTATCGTTCAGGATCGTTGACGTGATAGGCAAATACTTTTCCGCCTTCCACTGCTGTACT
>CAMCUG010000201.1 GCA_945878835.1 Chryseobacterium gleum
TCAAACCACTTCTGCACCTCTACTCTGTTTTTTGAAAAAAGTACCTCTTGTCTCGCTATTTCCTTCCAAACATTCAACTGATGACCTTGTGTCCAAGTGTATTCTTTTGTGGTCCAAGCCATGAGTGTCGAGTCTTGAATTTCTTCAAAAGCTAACCAAGTCAGGTAGTGTGCCTTTCCGTGAAAAATCATTTCCGATAACATATCATTTTCATGTTGAATAGTGTCGGACTTCAACAAATAATAATAAGCTAAATTCTTAATCGCATTCGGAACCAACTGCGCGCGAGTCATATCGTCCTTCTGGTATTGCGGAAAAGGAACCGACTTCGTAATTCTGTTTTCGTTTCCCAAATAAAAATCCAATCCAACTGCTAAGTATTCGTCTGTGCTATAGGCACCAATATTAAATCCTGAATTCATCCAGATCAACTGAGGAAGTTGCATATTCGGAACCAACGTTTGCATGCGAAGCGCAGATTCCAATATTTTTTCCTGAAGGGAATCGAGGCGGTCTTGGGGATAGTTCCTTTCTATTTCAGTCTTCAAATCTCTAAAATCGGAATGACCTACAAAACCCTGCAACATCTGCATCGTTGAAAGACTATCGCATGGTCCGGCGTTTAGAATGCGCTCGAGGTAAAGGCAAAAAAACATCCCGTATTTCGATTTCAAAACAGAAACTTGTTGAACGTTATTCCAATCGGTATTGAAAAAATCTTGATCAAATCTCAGTGGATTCAAGGATTTTCCTTCAATTTCCACATCTATATCTTTGTGCTTATCAGCTTCACGGCATGAATAACAAAACATTGTCAACAAAATTGACAATACAATAAGGAGGGAATTCGTTAGCTTTGGCATAGTTATTTGCAAAAGTCAATAAAAAAGATCTTTATATGAAAAAAATAAACACCTTAATTCTGTTCTGCTTGTTGACTTCGTTGTCATTCGCGCAGGAAAAAAAAGTATCAACGAGTAAATACCGATTGGGATTTAAAGTTTCTCCAAATATTTCTTGGTTAGCCAGCGACAATGGTAACATGACTGTAGGTGACAAATCACTTCAATTCGGATACGGATTGAACTTCGATATTTTCTTCGCAGATCATTACGCTATTGGTACCGGGTTTAACATTAACAATACTGGCGGGAAATACTCCTATTTCGCAGAATATACTGGAGATGATATTGACGCAGCAGGAGCCGTGATTACCAACATGAAACAAGTGGGCTTAATTAGCAGAGATCTTCGACTTAAGTATCTTCAGATTCCTCTAACCTTTAAAATGAAAACCGACGAGATCGGATATATCACCTATTGGGGACAGTTTGGCTTGGGCTTGAATATGAATCTCAAGGCACTTAGTGACGATAATATTGATTATCTATATTATCAAAATAAAAATACATACGCTTGGGAAAAGTCAAATCGCGAAAGCTCTACAGTAAGCACGAACGATATTAAAAATGAGATAAACATATTTTCCTCTAATTTAATTTTCGCCGCTGGGATAGAGTACAACCTTTCGGGAAACACAAGCCTTTTAGCGGGATTTACTTTCCAAAACGGATTCACAGATGCGTTTAAAGGAAGCGGAGTTGCGAAAGACCAAAGCACAAATTCACCAGTATTCAATAACGACGCGACAAAAACAGCAAAAACATTCGAGTTATCAGGACTACCAAATTATATTGAATTAAACATCGGCATTTTATTCTAAGACTTATTTTTCACTTTACAAATCCCGTACCTTTGAGGCTCGGGATTTTTTTATGAAAAAAAAGCAAACTGTCGAACACATTGTAACGTGGCTTCGCAATTATTGCGAAACTAGCGGAATGAACGGATTTGTAATTGGTGTTAGTGGAGGAATAGATTCCGCCTTGACATCTACACTCTGCGCCATGACAGGAATGCCAACGCTGCTCGTTGAAATGCCCATTCACCAGGCACCAAGCCATGTTACGCGTGCGCAGCAGCATATGGATTTTTTGGAGCAAAGATTTGAGCATGTGAGTACCACTCGTGTTGAACTGACTTCCTCATTTGACACGTGGGTAGATTCACTTCCTTCTTCCGATAACCAAACGCTCCACAACTTAAGTTTGGCCAATTCTCGCGCTCGACTTCGCATGACCACCTTGTATTACTTTGCAGGAATTCACAAATACCTTGTTGCAGGAACGGGAAATAAAGTGGAAGATTTCGGTGTAGGATTTTACACTAAATACGGAGATGGTGGAGTGGATCTTTCACCCATAGCAGATCTCATGAAGACTGAAGTTTATTCCTTAGCTGAATCGCTTGGAATTCATGACGACATATTAAACGCCTCACCGACAGATGGTTTATTTGGAGATGACAGAAGCGATGAAGATCAATTGGGCGCTAGCTATCCTGAACTCGAGTGGGCAATGGGGTACACTAACAATGGTGAAAAAATCTCCAAACGCGAACGTGATGTTTTGGACATTTACCGAAAATTAAACAAGCAGAATCAACACAAAATGCAACCCATTCCTGTTTGTATTATACCTGAAGACTTAAGAACATGATGAATTTAGATTTAACTGGAAAGATTGCTGTGGTTTGCGGCGCCACACAAGGAATTGGTTTCGCAACAGCCGTGCAATTGGCAAAGCAAGGGGCATCGCTTGTGCTTATTGCTCGTAGTGAAGAACGATTGATACACGCCATTTCGCAACTTGAACATTCAGAAAGACATTCTTACGCAGTGGCAGACTTTTCTCACCCACAATCTGTGAAAGAGGCGATACTCAAGGTTACCGCTGATCGCGACATTAATATTTTAGTGAACAACACAGGCGGACCAAATCCAGGAAAAGCCATTGACGCCGACATTGAAGAATTTCGTCAAGCATTTAACGCACACCTCATTTGCAATCAAATCCTAGCTCAAGCTGTTGTTGAAGGAATGAAGAAATCTGGATACGGTCGCATTGTGAATGTGATCTCTACTTCAGTAAAACAACCTCTTCCAAATTTGGGCGTAAGCAATACCATTCGCGGAGCTGTAGCCAGCTGGAGTAAGACACTGGCTTCGGAATTAGGAGCATTCGGTATTACCGTAAACAATGTACTTCCGGGTGCTACTTCAACAGGAAGACTCGAGCAGATCATGAATAACAAAGCAGCGAAAACAGGACACACAGCGGAAGAAGTAAAAGATGAAATGGAAAATGAAGTTCCTCTAAAACGTTTGGCTAAACCTGAAGAAATTGCTAACGCAATTTCATTCTTGTGCTCTCCTGCCGCTGCCTATATCAACGGAATTAACTTACCCGTTGACGGAGGAAGAACGCTTTC
>CAMCUG010000202.1 GCA_945878835.1 Chryseobacterium gleum
TTCGCAGCGTGTCTGAACTTTGTAATGAATTTCCTGCATGAATTTCAGGGGAAAAAGCCAATATCAAAATCCCGATAATTCCAATCGGAAATAAATAGCCACCTTTTATGTTCAAGCTATCTATTTTTTGCATGAATCAAACTTACTGGCTTCAATGTAAATAGAATAATATCATTGAGTTAAGTCTACCCTACCTCTTCCCATTCTTACCCTCCTTCCCCTTTCTTAACTTCTCTTACCTTCTCTTACCTTAATAAAGAAGATAATCCTCTCCCAAATTCCCGCGCTTTTGCAATTTCAGATCTTGCAGCAATGGAGATTTAATATTCAGCTGAATGTAATAACTCTGACGAAGTCCGAACGGTACCACGTTCGCACTTAACTCCCAGCAATGTAAATCAACGTGCAGTCCTATGGTGGTGGTGGTCATTTCCTTCGCGTTGAAATCGTATCCGCCGTTGAAGCTCAACGCCAAGCGTTTCGCGAAGGCAACATCGCCCATGAACGTCACCGCTTGCGTGTAGATAGAGCTGTCGCGCTGTTGATCAACCAACCACTTCTTACTCAAACGCAAATTGTAATTCACACTCAAATTCCAAGGCACATTGAAGTCGATCAACGTCGACTGGTTGGTAGAAAGAATCTCCTGCTGTTGCGGTGTAACCGCCGGATTAGCCGCTGTCTGATTAGAACTTGGCTTCGCCTGCTTGCTTCGCACAACAATTCCCAATGCTAAATTGGTGCCTTCCATGCGCGCAATTCCTTTTCGCGATTCATTCAAAAACGTATCAATCTTACGTCCCAACGAATCCCGATCGTACATGCTGTAAGAAGACGAATAGTTCAAGGTTAAGAATTTCCCAATCGATGTAAAGGCCGAGAAATTCACGTTGCTCCACTGAATCGAATCGGCCATGAAATTGCGAGAAGCGCTCGTTCTAAAACTATCTATGATCTTCACCTTCTTGTACGAAACCTTCGCAGAAGACTCGTCGCGAACCTTCGCTTCAATATTCTGATTAACAGAAAAATTCATGTTCGCCGTTTGCGATGAACTCGTTGGTGCAAACCGCGCTGCATCGAACGCCGAATAACCCAAGAACTCGCCGTTCACTCCGTAATAGCCGAACTGCTGAAAATTCTGATAAGGTGTGTAAGAGAACCCCACGTTCGGCTGAATCATGTGTCGAACCGCTTTCAACTTCTTCGCTCCCTTCCGCACAAATGTCCCGTAAATACGCGTGTTCGCTGAAATCTGAGTAGACCAATTTCCCGCTGCTTTGAACCCAGCCACCGTATCCAACTGCGCATCACTAATCGGGGAAACCACTTTCCAAGTGCCATAACCCGTGAACGTGGCAGACGGATTCAAGGTTAAAAACTGTCCCAACTTCCAAGAGGTACTCGCAGTTGTATTCATACGAACCCCGCTAGTTGCCTTGTTCAACAATTCACTCATCGTCAATTGCCCGAACTCTTGCTCAAACGCCGACAGCTGCTGCTCGGTATTCAACGACGCGTTAATTCCAATCGGAGATTTCGGAAAGACCTTCTTCAACAAATTAATACGAGACACGTTGAACGCAGCAGATGGCAACGTAATCTGAACCAATCGCGATTGCGTGTTCTGCGTGTGATTCGCTGAAAGCGCCAACGAAAATGGTTTTCCAGGAAAAGACTTCGACCATTGCACCGCAGAGTTGAAGGTGCTCGTTAAGAAATCTTGTTGCGTAGCATTCAAGTTATTTCTGAAATTCTGAGAGCTTCCCAAATTCACATTCGCGTTGAACGACTCGTTCGGACGTGCCTTCGGATCTTGCGTGTGGTTCCAACGAATATTGAAAGTAGACTGCTGTAAATAGTTCGGCAACTCACGGAATCCGGTCTTGTTAATGGTTCTCGAAATATTGAAAGACCCTTGATACTTGTATCTCCTTTTGTAGTTCGATATGTTCTTCACACTCCAAGACCCTCCGGTATAAACATCAAAGAGCAACCTCGTGTCAATGTGATCGTTAATGGGGAAATAGTATCCCAAGTTCTGAACGAAGAATCCCTTTTCCCTTCCGTTTCCATAACCGGGAATCAAAATTCCATAAGTACTTTCCTTTTTATTCGGAAAGAATCCAAACGGCAATCCCAACGGCACCGGCACTTTTCTGAACTGCAAATAAAGCGGACCACTCACAATCTTTTCATTCGGAATAATAATGGCCTTCGACAATTGAAAATGAAAATGCGGATTCGGATTCGAACACGTCGTGAATTTTCCCTTCCGAATATGAATGGTCTTGTCTACCTGCATCTTCGAAATGGCAGTGTGCAAATACGCATCGGACTCTTCAGTGCGAACACCGTAACTAATTCCTCTTTTCGATTTGAAATTATATCCCAACGAATCTTCTTCGAACGAAGTCTCTCCTTGCGTGAAAACGGGCTTTCCAGTATAAACACCAACCGAGTCTTTAAATCCCTTCGCGAAAGCAATGTTGTCGGTCAATGAAAACGCTATGTATCCGGCCTTCAACTCTAAATCTCCGTACGTCACATATGAACCCAATCCGTATAAATACACGCGGTCATTGATCAAATCCATCACGGTGCTGTCCTTCCCGAAGTAGTGAACTTCCTCCATAGCCTGCTCTTCCGAAGAAAAATAAAGGGTGTCAACAGGCATTGGCGACAATGAATCAGACTGCGCAGACATCGGGTTCAATAAGGAGCTTATTAACACCACACACGTGAAAATTAGAGCGCGTCGCAAGTTCATGCCTTCACAAAGAAAAATAGATTTGTTTAAATTGCGTTCACTTGTCAAAGCTATGCTAAACAATCGAGAAAATATACCCTTCAAGCAGATGCATAAAAAAATACTGTACATTTTTTTAGTGGCCTTGATTTTCACTTTGGGGTCAGCGTATCGCATTTCCAAGAAAGTAGTAACGATAGATAAAAAGTTTATTGTTGTGCTAGATGCCGGTCACGGTGGATCCGACCCGGGCACCATGGGAACAGGGCGATACAAGACTTCCGAAAAAGACGTTGCACTCGATGTGACATTGAAAGTTGGAAGGCTCATTGAACAGAATTACCCGAACGTTAAGGTCGTTTATACAAGAACAGGCGACACCTTCCCTACTCTGAAACGTCGCGTTGAAATTGCGAACACCAACAACGCCGACCTATTCATTAGCATTCACTGCAACGCCAATCCGAATGCCGAAGCTTCGGGATCCGAGTCCTTCGTCATGGGATTGCACAAATC
>CAMCUG010000203.1 GCA_945878835.1 Chryseobacterium gleum
ACAACGGTGCGCTTTCCATAGATCTTCTGAATGCTTTCAGCTCTTAACTGCATAGTGCGAAAATAGGCATCAAAGCGCTTCTATCTGCAACGACCTTGGTAAAAGAGCGAAGGTCATGCGATGGTACTCACACGCTCCGAATTCCGAAATTGCTGCACGATGTGCCTTCGTCGGATATCCCATGTTTCGATCCCACTTATAATGCGGATGTTTTTCGTGCAGATTCAACATGAATTCATCGCGATGTGTTTTTGCTAAAACAGATGCTGCCGCAATGTTCAGAAAGCGCGCATCACCCTTAATCATGCAGGTATGCACGTATCCTTCCATGGCATAAAATCGGTTACCATCTACTAAAAGATGAGAGGGTTTTTTCTTCAATTTCAGCGTAGCCCGCTGCATCGCCGTTATTGAAGCGCGCAGAATATTCATCTCATCTATTTCCTGCGGTGAAACAAATTGCACGCTCCAGGCTACCGCCACTTTCTCGATGATAATTCGAAGTTCATCGCGATGCTTCTTGCTCATTTGCTTCGAATCGTTCAACCAAGGATGTGAAAATCCCTCAGGAAGTATAACTGCAGCAGCAACCACTGGGCCTGCGAGGCAGCCTCTTCCGGCTTCATCTAAGCCTGCTTCGTTGCTATCTGTATGAAAGGGTAACATTCTCATTCAAAAATAAAAAAGGGTTGACCGAAGCCAACCCTTTTCAGTAAGTATTTATCGATTAATTATCTGCAAGCGTGAATTTGATCGGAATAGTCAAGAATACACGTTGAGAAACCCCGTTTTGTTTTCCTGGGTTGAACTTGCCCAATTTCTTGCAAGCTCCCAATGCCTCTCTGTCCAATCCTTTTCCACCTTCTACACCGCGTGTTACAGTGAAGTTGGTTGGTGTTCCATCTTTCTCAACAACGAAGTTTACGAAAACGGTTCCTTCAATGTTCTGAGATTTTTCTTGCTCAGGGTATGCAATGTTGTTGTACAAAAACTCATACAACGCCTTCTCCCCGCCCGGGTAAGCCGGCATCTCCTGCACGAATTGCAACGGGGCGTCTTTGTCGTTTTTGTTATCGACTGGAGTATAAACCGCTATTGCATCCGATGGACCCATTGGACCGTCATCGCCTTCGGTGGTTTCGTCTGCAATTTTTTCATCTTTCAATTTATCTTGAGATGGTGGAGGAGTCTCTACATTCTCTTCGATAACAATAGATGTAAATTGAATTTGACGAACCGTTGGTGGCGGTGGTGGCGGTGGTGGCGGCTCGTTCGGATCTGTTGGCGGAGGCGCAATCATTTCTGTGTTCATTTCCACCTTCACCTCTTTCTCTTTCTTTTCGCCTTTGGCTAAAATGACTGGAACAATTAGCGCCCCAGATACCAAGAAAATACCAGAAAACACTGCTATAGCTAGAACGCTACCGTACCTAGAACGAATTCTATAAGCGCCGTATGCTTTGTTTTTGTTTTCGAATACCTGCTCATTACGCTCTGGGGCCATAATGCTATTCCAGCCCGCTTCAAAACCAAGGAATGTAACCACGGCCGCTGCTGTAGCTACAGCCACCAAGTCTGAGTGGTTGCTAAGAAAATCAGTTACTGCTGACATAATGGTTTGCTTTTATAATGTGCGGTACAGGACTACACATCAATCGTTCATTTCAATTTTAATTCCGCTACTTTTTCTGGTGAAAGGAAGAGCAATGCTTCACGCGCTTCCATGTCCATGATGGCGCGCTTCTTCACGTTAGTAATATTCAATTCATCAATCGCATTTACAACGTTCTTCCATTTCGTTGTAGGCATTGTTTTCACAATAACGAATGGAGCAAGAGAATCGTTCGAAGCGTCTGCAATAAGCTCCTTGAAACGGAGATTTATTTTTTCATCATCTTCGCGCGTATTACTCTTTCTCAACTCTTCCCTTTGTTGATCTTTCAAACTGTTTACCTGCTCGACAACTCTTTTGTTTCTCTCAAGTAGCATAACACGTAAGCCGTCTTTAGAAAAATCTGACGTCTCTAATTTCGTGGTGTCCTTTCTAAATTTTCCATGATAGTAGAAAATTTGATCATCGGTTTCACCCACAATAATTGTCGTAGCTAAATCGTCATCCAATTTTGTTTGATCCTCTGGATTTTCCACATCTTTCGGATAGACAATCTCTAGTGTCTTTGGTTTGCTCAGTGAGGTTGCCAAGATGAAGAAGGTCAAAAGAAGGAACGCCAAGTCAACCATAGGCGTCATGTCCATGCGCACCGGGTTCTTCTTGGGTCTCTTTTTTCCGCCTTTTTCGTGGCCTCCACCACCTTCTATTATTTCTGCCATAACATGTTTGTTCTATACGGTTGCATTATTTGGAACCTGATTCCAAACTAGTCACCATGTTAAATTGGAAAATATTCTTGTCGCGGAACACGTCAATAACTTGCTCTACCTTTTCGTAGTCTGTTGTTCCGTCTGCTTTTATTGCGTATCGTAACGCTTTATCGCCTTTGATGTCTTTCGGTTCTAAACCGTGTTTTTCGGCATCGGCCATAAAGGCTTCGTAACCACTCTGAATCCAATCTCCCAATTCTCCATTGATAGAATCGGTAGGGATACCAGGGGTTTGTGCGTCAATTGCTGCTCTTGTTTTTTCATCAGAACCTAGGTACTGACTAAGGTTGTTCAGTGGCATTCCACACATACCTAGCAAAGCGAATTTACGCGCTTCGTCTTCGGTAAGTTTTAATTCCGGATGTCTCTGAACCATTCGAGATAACATTTCTCTGCGAATTTCCTTTCCTGCAAGGTCAAAGAAAACTCTTCCCTTGTCATCCACCGTAATTTGCATCACTTTCTCTGGCAACAACAATTCAGATGTTGCAGCAGGAACGTCTACAATTACAGGTTCGTTTGGACGAAACTTCGCGGTGAGAATAAAGAATGTTACCAACAAGAAACCAAGGTCAACCATAGGCGTCATATCCAAACTTGGAGCGCTTTTGGGCATCTTGATTTTCGACATATTCTTTAATATTAATAATTAAGTAAAAACTTGAATTAGTGCTTCGAAGCGAATGTTTGAGTAACTGTGAAGTTAGCCTCGTCCATTGCGAATGTCATGCTATCAATACGTGTATTGAAGAAGTTGTAAAGGATAATTGCAATCGCAGATGCCATGATACCCAAGAACGTGTTGATCAAGGCCTCAGAGATACCCAATGAAAGTGCAGTTGCGTCAGGAGCACCGGCAGTTGCCATGGCTTC
>CAMCUG010000204.1 GCA_945878835.1 Chryseobacterium gleum
GACGTGGTGGAAGTCATGATTCGCGCAGCGAAACAAGAGCCGACCAATGAGCGCTACATTCTGTGCGCAGAGAACGTTCGCATGTCAGAACTCTTCACAAAAATTGCAGCTGTGCTTCAAGTTAAAATTGGAAAAACGATTGCCAAAAAATGGCAGATTGTGCTGCTCTATTACATGGAAGCATTAGTGGAATTATTCACTGGAAAAAGAGCAACCATTACGCGAGAGATCATTCGCAATTACGACGAAGTGAAACAATTCGATGGGAGCAAAGCCACACGCGCATTCGGATTTGAATACCGAAATACTTTTTCAAGTATTGAAGACACCATAAGGTATTATAAGGTTCTATCGAAAGGTGCTACGCCAGCTGACTAGTAGAGAAAAAGCCCCTTCAACAACGTTGAAAGGGCTTAACCAAACCAAACCTCATAACCTAAATCGTATTATCTGTCGGCGTAAATCCAAACGCCAAGCTGGATGTTTATGTTCTTTTTCATAGTCGTATTATTTTCCTTTTAACAAAAATGTAAAAGAGTATGCCTCCAAATTTTTTGAATAAAGCAAAGGCCCCGATAAATTGATTATCGGGGCCTTTCAATTCAGAAGTGGTTTGTTTTATTCCACAATAAGCATCTCTACCCGACGGTTTCTAGCTCTTCCGTCTTCGGTGTTGTTAGGAGCAATTGGTTTGTCTGGACCGAAGTACATGACTTCGAAACGATCAGCTGCAATGCCTTTCGATACTAAATACTTTTTCACTGATTCAGCTCTGCGCTTCGATAAAGTCATGTTCGCTGTTCGCGCACCTACATTATCTGTATGACCAGAAATACGCAACTTCCAATTTGCATTCGTTCCCATAAGGTTGGCCAATTCATCCAAACCGCTGAATGAGCTTGAAAGAATAACTTCACTATTTGTTTTGTATTCCAAGTTTTCGAAGGCTTTCTTCATCACTTGTTTTTCTTCCTCCTTCAAAATAACCACTTCAGCTTCCTTCGCGAAACGGAAGAATCCATCAGCCTCTCTGTATGCGTTCTTTCCACGAAGATTCGGAGCTGTTACAAACACCGTCTTCACAGTATCTGCATTGTATCCTTCCAACTTAAACTTCGCAGTCTTGGTATCCACCGCATTTCCGTAGCTGTAAACACCGCCCGCTTGCTTCACTTTTTCAACCTGTGTTTCAACATTGAAATACGTTAACTCTGCAGCTGGACAACCTTTCAATTCAGCAATACCATAAACTGTTGGACACTCGTCTACTTTGTCTATGATGTTGTCTCCATCTGTATCAGGACAACCGTTGTATTGCACCAACCCTTTGGTGTCTGGACAATCGTCTATGCGATCCATTACACCGTCTGAATCGCGGTCTGGACAACCATTGAAGATGGCCAATCCTTTTTCATCAGGGCAATCGTCTTTCGAATCGGTAATTCCATCACCGTCTCTATCCGGACACCCTTTCAATTCAGGTAATCCAGCAACTTCAGGACAATCATCTTTCAAATCTGTAACACCGTCGCCATCTTTATCCGGACAACCATGAAGTGCTGCTAAACCAGGAACATCAGGGCAATCATCCTCTTCATCGCGAATGTGATCACCATCACGATCCGGACAGCCTCGGTACTCCCAGGTTCCAGGTACTTTTACACATTGATCTTTGCGGTCAGAAACTTTATCGCTATCCCGGTCTTTAATGCGCTTGTATGCAATTGGAATTCGAACCAAAACATAGGCGTCTAGGCCCGTGATGTCTTTCGTTCCGAATCCATCTCCACGAAGGAAAGCACGATACGGATACATGCTGCTTGTTCCGAAAGTTACAGGACCCAAGCGCAACGCTAGACCTGTGCGCGTTCCCATTAAGCTGTTGTAGCTAATTGGAATTGAAACTCCAGCAATGCGATGATCCCAGCGTGGAGTTATAGACATGGTTGTGAAATCGTGAATTTTATTTGGATTCGAATTGAAACCGAAAGCAATGAAGTTCGTCTGATTAATGTACAAGTCTTTCCAAATGTGATAGTCTATTTGCGTGCTGAAAGCGGTTGGCAAATTCATTTTATAATTCGCACCACCACCTGACCCGCCGAATCGAGCAGTCAACGTGTCGTCTAATGCCGCTATTGGCGTGGTTCCAAAATCCAATTTCGAAATATCCCAGTTCGAGGTATTGGCCGTGAAGTCACCACTCTGCCCGCCTTTTGAAAACTTCACGCCGCCAAGGTCTGTCATAGACACACCCACTTTCAACTTGTACTTGTTCTCGTTCCGCTTCCACACATTCGTCTCACCATCCATGTCGTGCTTGTGTTTCGCGTAATCGGGGCGCCATTCGTAGATTACTCCGAAGTCGAAACCTATTCCAAGATTTGATACGACTTTATAATTCGCGTTGTTCTGATTAGCTTCGAAATTCGTGGAGTGTCCGTATTGCACATCGGCATTGTACAACGAAACCGTTGAATCGGAATTCACTGCATAGTCGAGATTGTCTATAAACAAATAGGCAGACTGCAATCCTTGCAAAGCTTTTAAGGTCACACCGGCCTTCAAGAAATGTTTTTCTTTGTCTATCAAAACTCTTCCAAACCCTAAGGCATATTCCATCCATGTCATGGTTTGAATGGATAATTTATCATTGGTAATTCGAGTGTTGTATAAGGCAGGATAATTCAACGAGTTGTATGCAAAACGAAACAAGTCGCCACCAACTCCATCTACATTCAAATACGTTCGCGCTCTAGCTGATAGCGAAACCGAATTTTTCTCGTTGATCGAAATCAAAAGACTGGGTAAGTAAATGTTATTATTTACGAATGCCCTTCTGTTATCTAGGAAATTCGCTGTTGTGAAATCCTCTGTTACCGGTGTTGGATCTAGCAGCGGATAGTTTGGAGAAGTCAATCCTCCATCTCGGACCAAATAACTCGGTTTGAACCCCATGAAATTATTTGCTACCCCGAATCCGGTGCCGAACAATTGAATTTCAAATTTCAATCGATTGTCTGCCAGGTTCGCTGGGTTTATATAAACACTCGAGAGCCCACCGTAGTTGCTCGAGCTAAAACCCAAGAGGTCTTGAGCCTGAGCGCCAAAAAGGTATAGCGCAGAAAAAACGAGTAGTAAAATTCTTTTCATGAAATCTAGTTTATTTAATCATGGTTTTGATAAAGTAAAGAAAATCAAAAAAACGCAATGAATACGACAACAATTCAAAAGTGTTGAACATTTGACGTT
>CAMCUG010000205.1 GCA_945878835.1 Chryseobacterium gleum
ACTTATTGATCTATTATTTGCCACGATCGATAACAACCTACATTGGTAAGCAGTATGAAATTATAACACTGATTATTATTCGAAGAATTTTTAAAGACCTATCCGCGCTTTCTCTCTCTCCCGATTGGTTCAATGAGAAATATGATTTACAATTCACATATGATATTCTGGCGTCAGTGATTATGTTTTTTCTGATTTATCTATTCTATAAACAAAGTCAGAGTAGAGTTGTGACAGAGGCATCTGATATGAGCAATCAAGATGGAACAGCTCGCTTTATTAAGATTAAGAAACTAATGGCTTTGGCTCTTGTTCCTATTTTATTGGCGCTTTCTATCTATTCATTTTCCACTTGGTTATTGGGTACGTTATCTCCAACGTCCTCGGCAGATGTTGCTTTTCAAAATCTGAACAACGTGTTCTTTGAGCAGTTCTTTACGGTCTTGATTATCGTGGATGTATTTCTTTTGTTGTTTTCGTTTTTCCACACAGATGAGTTCCACAAGGTTATACGGAATTCAGGATTCATTATATCAACGATACTTATTCGCCTTTCTTTTTCTGTAACTGGATTAATGAACACTGTATTAATTATAGCAGCGGTCGTATTCGGACTGGTTATGTTTTTCATATATAATAAATTCGAGAAGAAGTTGACGGAGGACTAATGATGGCTTCGCGAGGGCATATTGCAATGCGAGGAGTAAGCAAAGAAGGTGTATTCAACGAACCCATTCCGAATAAATAATTAGTGAGTGCTTAGTGAAAATTGAATATCTTTATTGAACCTTTACTAACTTATGAAAAAGCCTCAAATTATCTTCTTGTTTTTTTTGAGCCTGGTGCTTTCTATCCACGCACAGAAAAGTCTTTATCAAAATACCAACTTGGGTAGTGGTTCTAAATTAGATTTATCTCTTGCAGAAGAAGATCTTCATTCGCGCAAAGAGAGAACCGCTGTATATAAATTTCCCGACGGAAGAGTCGTTACTCAAAATTCATTAAGCCCCATTCATTTCAAAAATGAAAATGGAGAATGGACGCCTATAACAAGATCGTTTCAACGAAATGAAAATTCAATTTCATTCAACGAACAACAGCTTCCCATTGAAATCTCGCATGAAGGGTTCATTGAACTGAATTCCAAAAGTACGGAGTCTGTATCCTACAGACCGGGCTTGTTTCAGAATAATTTCAACCTAAATAATTTAGTTGGAAAAGATGGCGTTTTGGAATATAGCACGGATGGTTTTCTTCAAAAAATAGATGTTCGAAACAACGCCGTGAAGTCTTCTCTTTTCATTCAGAATTCTCCTGTGTGCCCAAAAGGCGAATACGTGGTGAATGAGGAATTGATTGTTCCGAATGGTTCCAAGTTGAATTTCAATTCAGAAAAAGGAAAATGGATAAACAATCGCTGGAAAGGAAGTGTGGAAATTCTGAACGAGAAGAATGAAGTTGTTTCAACGCTTGGTGGAGCTATTTGTATTGATGCTCAGAGTGAATTCTATTTGGCGAGTTATTCGTTTAGTGCAATTCAGAACAATAAAATATACGTCAAGATTCACATAGAAGAGCAATGGCTTACAGATGCTTCAAGAACTTACCCTGTGGAAATTGATCCGTTGGTTACAGGTCCAACGTCTCTTTGGAATGGAGGATATATGCCTTCTTGCTTTATGCCGCAATACAATGTGGATAGCTTACAAGTGAATGTTCCTGGCGGGGTTACGGTGACAGGACTGTTGGTTCAAGCAAACTATTATGCTGATCCTTTTACCGCAGCGTGGATGTCCGACGGGTCTATGTATTTCAGCACTGAATGCGGACAAACAACGGAATTTACGGTAACAGGGGCTAATGCGAATTTGGCCGGGACGGCCTATCTGGTAGCTTACGATATGCGCAATCCGTTGATGTGTTGCTATGTTCCAACCTGTGCCGAGCAAAATTTTTATCTGCGCATGCACCTTGGAAGAACGTTCGTGAACAATGGCTGCAATACCAATTACATCTACTACGATCAGTTTTCACTATGGCCATTCACGGCTTACATTGAAGGACATACCGTTGAAACATTCGGCAGTGAATGGTCTGTGCCCAGCACTGCCACGTGCACCAACAATTGCGAAGTTACTGGTACGATTCGAATGAAATACGGAGTACCTCCGTATACCATTACTCATCCTTGGATGACTGGAAGTATTGTCACGGGCACTGCGGAACCTTGTAACATTGGAAACTCGTCGAAGCAATTGCAATTGAGCATTCCAAATTGTCCGGATTATTGCAACACAGATCCGACGTTAGACATCCCAATTCCGTTGGTGCTGGATGCTTGTGGCGCGCAGTTGATAGGAATTACTCCTGCGGTGTTAAATAGAAAACCGGCTCCGGATGTTTCATTATCACCCGCGAACTTAGTGGTTTGTAACAATGAACCCTTTGATGTTGCCGTTCAATCTTGCCTTCCCAATGCAACGATTACTTGGGCTGGAAATGGACAAGTGGGGAACAGCTCTTTCACTTCTCAGTTCTTTGTTTCCGACACAACGAGTGTTGATGTATCATACAGCGCCTTTGCCGAATTGAACGGGTGTTACTCAGATACGATTCAGTATTTGGTGAATGTTCAACCGACGATTCAGGCGGCGTTCGGGGCTAATCCGAATCCGGTAGTGGTGTATAACGAAGCACAGTTCACCGATGTGTCTAATGCCTACGTTTCGAATATTGTTGGATCTACATGGGATTTCGGAGACGGTAATTCAAGCTCGGGTTCTTCGGTAGTTTATTCCTATCCTGTTCCTGGCGTTTACAACGTCTGTTTAACAACAACATCAGATGCCAATTGCTCAGTCGAGTATTGTCAAGATTTTCAGGTAGTTCCCGCCACAATAACTCCTATAAATATCATTACTCCCAACGGAGATAATTTCAATGATGTGCTTGAATTCCAATACTTGGAATTTTATTCGAACAACAAATTAGAAGTCTTCAACCGATGGGGGACAAAGGTTTTCGAGGCCTCTCCCTATTTGAATAATTGGAACGCTTCCGAATTATCAGACGGAACTTATTTCTACACACTTCACGTGAATGAAGAACAGCAGATTGAAAGTGATTTGTTGATTAAGAGAGACTGATTACTCACTTCGTGATCAATTGCTTTGCAATCAATCGCTTTGCGATCAAACCTTCTCCGGATAGCTAACGGGAGAGATAACAACGCAGTTC
>CAMCUG010000206.1 GCA_945878835.1 Chryseobacterium gleum
TGAAGTTATTGCCGGACAAAAACCGCACATCAACTACAACCTAATTCCAGGTGTGGTATACACTTGGCCAGAGGTTGCAAGTGTTGGCTATACCGAAGAGCAATTGAAAGAGATGGGCAAGAACTACAAAGTAGGAAGCTTCCCATTCAAAGCCAGCGGAAGAGCGCGTGCGAGTATGGACACAGACGGATTGGTGAAAGTGTTAGCAGACAAAGACACCGATGAAATCTTAGGCGTTCACATGATTGGTCCGCGTTGCGCAGACATGATTGCTGAAGCGGTTGTGGCTATGGAATTCCGTGCGAGCGCGGAAGACATTGGACGCATCTCTCACGCTCACCCAACATTCACCGAGAGCTTCAAGGAAGCGGCTTTGGATGCTACGGCGAAGCGCGCGATTCATATTTAATTCTATTATTTATAATCTTCTACGTTGAAGTCATTATTCACGAGAACAACCATAACGTCATTTGGATATTTTCTTTTCAACCGAGAAGTGCGTTCTAAAATGCGCTCAGAATAATAGTTTGCTTCAACATTCCAGTAGACGACAATTATATATTTAAAGGATAACGCTTCTTTCAATACGGATTCTGCTTGAATGGTATCAATATTTACCAAATCAAATTCATTCTTTAGAATTAAATTCTGATTGGTGTATTGATTTTTTAACAAATTAATTGGCGGCCAATTACTAAGAAAACTTTTCGACTCAAAGTCACCAGCGCATTGTGAAAAAGATGAATAATAGCTTCCATCTGTAACAAACACTCTCGCCTGTAAAAGTGAATACTTCTTAGACCGTGCGCCTTCAATCTTCGATAATACCATTTCATTGTTGTATTTTTCTTCAGCATACTTTGATAACATTGTGTCGACAGCTAGAAAACTATAGTCGTATCTATAATGACGTTTTCTTAAAAATTCTTCTATCTCTTCAGGGCTCCTATCCTTTCGAGACTTTAAATTGATTATTTTTATAAAATCGTGAAAACTGCATCCAACTATAGTTTTACATGAAGTCAGAGGGATGGATGATACAAAGAGAAAGAAAATAAAAAATCTTAAATTTCTTGTTTGAAGGATTTGGTAAAATTTCATTTAATGCGTGAATTAAATTATAATGTAAATATGCGCCAGAAAATTATACATTGTATTTACAACAATACAAAAACCCATTGCATTCAAAAGATCCAATGGGTTTTTAATTTTTAAAAAGTTTCTTCAGACTATTCTAATTCAATATTCACAATGGTCATGGTCCTTCCAGAATTTAAATCTCGTATTATAGGATAAGTTCCTGCAATTATTCGAATTTCATTATAACCTGAAAAATCAGTTAATCCTGACGGCAGAATTTCATCATAATCAAAATTAATTGACTCGTTCCTCAAAATTTCAGAGTCAAATTGGGTTGGATACTCGATAATTAATTTATGGAGTTGTGTGCTATCTGCTTTTTGAATCAATTTAAAAAGGACTGGTCGCAACCCAAGAATAGAATCGTTAAAATCTGTAATTAGACTATCACTAACAAATTCTATACTTGGTGGAAACATACAAAATCCAGGGCATGGCCCGCAATTGTAGTTTCCTGAACATTCAGGAACACCAAAATTGTTATATCGTTGGGGGGTTCCAGTATGTCTTTTACCCCACTTAATTAATGAGACTATCCAATTAGGTGTCCGCTCTGAAGAATTCAGCTCCCTTAAGACATTTTCAAATTCAGATTTACTAATTGTGAATTGAGATTCTGCTGACGCAATTGAAGTTGATAAATTATTTCCTTCAGATTTAAAACATGAAGTCATCGTTATTGTAATAAAGACAACCACAATCGAGAATAGAGTTTTTTTCATTGTTATTTTTTTTCAAAGAAATGGAAAGGGTCAGCTTTAATCAATACGAATTAATACGTATTTAATTATTAATCAATCAAAGTGTAATACCCCATTTTCCGGAAACGGCGGAAGTGAAAGTAAACGCGCGATATATATTCAGTCTGAAAGACGAGGGCCTATTTCTACGCGAGGGCAACTTGTGTTGCGAGGGTCCTGCGGACCAGGGTCTTCGACGACTTATTTCTCTGACAACGTCAGATTGATCTCGAAGAGATTGATCGAAATTTATTTCGATTGATCCGAAGGATGTTTCTTCTTCCCTCCACCAAAGTAGGTTCCGATAGACCATGAACGTTCCATGAAGGTGATGGCTTGTTGAGCGCGGGCGTTTTTGTCGCCATCTTCCAACATAATATCTCCGAGATACGAACGTCCGAATTGCGCGCCTACTTGAGCGAAAAAATGTTTGCCGGCTTCGAAACGCAAGCCTGAAGAGGCGCTCCATCCCCATCCGGCGACGTGTAGCCAATTCAAATGGCGTTCACCGTAAAAGGTGAAATCGGTCCATGGCAAAAAGAATCCTAAGTTTCCAGAGCACCACATGTATAAGCCATACTTATTGGTTTTGTCTTTCCAAACGGGCGCGCGGTATTCAGCGGCAGCACGAATGAAATTGAATCCGTTGCTGTGATGAAAATCCATAAAACTCGTGGTGTACAAAATTTGTTGATTGTTGAAATTCCCCGTGTATTGCTGACCCGCGTATTTCGTCGTGTCTATGTATCCATTTAAAATACAGGTTTGAGTAGGCGTGAGTCTGTATTTCATGTGATCCCATCCCACTGAAACAGAAAACTGATCGGTAATGAATCGTCCAAAGCGAACATTGAATTGCGGTACGCTGAAATACTTAATGTTTAAGTAAACGTTTGGATCAAACTTCGCGGGCATGTCAGTTGCACTCACCTCTTTCAATTCGAAATCGTATCCATCTCCCTTGAAATGAATGTAGCTTCTTAGATATGAAGCACGGTTATAACCCCAATAAAAATAATTCTGACCCTTGCGATCGGAAACCCCGCCCCATGAAGACTGCGGCTCGGTTGAGCTCTGAGCGAAACTTGTTATGCCCATAAACACAAATAGGAAAGCAAGAAGATTTTTCATAGAATGAAATAATTTGCAGCAAATGTAAATGCTTAACCATGAATCACACCGCATTAGGAAAAAAAGGCGAAGCCCAGGCGCTGGACTTTTTAAAGAAAAAAGGATACAAGGAAGTCGCCATGAATTGGCGAATAGATCCCTATGAAGTTGACTTAATCATGATTGACCATGATTATCTCGTCTTTGTTGAAGTAAAAACGCGCAGCACCGA
>CAMCUG010000207.1 GCA_945878835.1 Chryseobacterium gleum
CCGGTTTTTCCTGACATGACAATCAGTTTATGCGGACGTGTGAATTTCTCTAAACACCAATTGCGGTAACGCTTGTAGCCGTCTTTCAAACGTAAGACTTCGATACCTTCTTTCGAAAGTAAATCGCTAAAAATTTGACTACGCATTCCCCCGCGTGCGCAGTAAACGACAATTTTATTTTCTTTAACGTGTTTTTTTGCTTCTGCAATGAGTTGTTCAAACAAGGGAGATACAAGTTTGTATCCCAGTTCTTCAGCAGAATCTTTTCCTTCTTGCTTGTACGATGTGCCTACGAGAATGCGGTGTTCGTTGTTGAGAATGGGAATATTAATGGAGCCAATAACATGTCCATCTTCGAACTCACCCTCACTTCGAACATCAATCCAATTCAATTCAGAGAATGGAAGTTCTTTGTCTTCTAGCGGAAAGAGGGTGTGACTCATTTATCTACTAAAATGTAATCGAGGGTTCGTTGATCAATGTTTCCATCTACCACAAGAATTTTAATTTGGTCGCCCAATCTAAATTCGTATTTGCGTTTCAGTCCGCGTACCACGTATTCTTCCGGAGAGAAGGTATATTGGTCGCCGGTCATGGTATCCAGTGGAATCAATCCTTCGCAGCGTGTTTCGTTCACCTCTGCATACATACCCCAATTTGCTAAGCCTGAAATGGTGGCTTCGAAAATTTGACCTTTGCGTTCAAGCATGTACTCCACTTGCTTGTACTTGATGCTTGCGCGTTCCGCTTCCGCAGCCCGTTTCTCCATGGCTGAAGAGTGCCTGCAATGAAGGGCATATTCATTTTCATTCACGGGATTTCCTTGATCAAGATAATGCTGCAAAAGCCTATGCACCATCACATCTGGGAATCTTCGAATGGGTGAAGTGAAGTGTGTGTAGTAATCGAAAGCCAGTCCGAAGTGACCAATGTTCTGTGTGCTGTATTCCGCTTTCGCCATGCTGCGAACAGCCATGGTGCGCACAGAGCCCTCTTCGGGTTGTCCGTCTACCAACTGAATAATACTTTTGATTACGCCTTGTTCTTCCGAAGGATTTGTTTTTGGAAGCTTGTAACCGAGGTGTTTCAAAAAAGTTTTCAATGAAGCAATTTTTTCCGGACTTGGTTCGTCGTGTATGCGATAAACGAATGGAAGTGTAATCCCGTTTTTCGGATGACCTATGAAGTAAGCAACCTCCCGGTTTGCAAGCAACATGAAGTCTTCAATCAACTGATTCGAATCTTTCATTTTCTTAATGAAAACGCCAACCGGCTTTCCTTTTTCATCGAGTTGAAATTTCACTTCTTCCGAATTGAAATCAATGCTACCAGCGGCATAGCGCTTGGCACGAAGTTTCTTCGCAAGTTGATCGAGGTGAAGAATCTCATCTGCGAAATCTCCGCCTTTTCCTTCAATGCGTTCTTGTGCTTCTTCATACGTGAATCTTCTGTCGGAATGAATGACAGTGCGCCCGAACCAATGGTTAACGACATCTGCGTGTTCGTTTATTTCGAAAATAGCACTGAAGCAAAGCTTGTCTTCGTTGGGTCTTAGCGAGCAAAGGAAGTTCGAAAGTTTTTCCGGAAGCATAGGAATGGTGCGGTCTACCAGATAAATACTAGTAGCACGAAGTGTTGCTTCTTTGTCTATAAGTGAATTCGGTTGAATGTAATGACTCACGTCTGCAATGTGCACACCGACTTCTAAATTTCCGTTTTCTAATTTGCGATACGAAAGCGCATCGTCGAAATCTTTTGCATCGAAAGGGTCAATGGTGAAGGTTGAAATGCCGCGAATGTCGCGACGCTTAGCAATTTCTTCTTTCGATATTTCTGAAGGAATGGCTTCAGCTTCCAGGTGAACACTTTCAGGAAATTCTGTTGGAAGATCGAACTCTAAAATAATGGCGTTCATTTCCACCAAGTGCGATCCCGGTTGTCCGAGCACTTGTGTCACTTTTCCAATGGGTTTGTGCTCGGGGTTGTCCCACGAGATCATTTCAACCGCTACTTTATCGTTTTGAACGGCACCGTTCAATTCATCTTTCGGAATGAAAAAATCGACGTGTATTTTTTTGTCGGAAGGAAGGAAGAAGGCGTGTTCCTTGTAACGTTCGATTGTCCCAACGTACAATTTTTTTCTTCGTTCAACCACACGAATAATTCTACCTGAAGGTCTTCTTTTTCTTGGTATAAGTTGAATTTCGACTAAGTCGCCATGTAATGCAAAACCGGTACTCCCTTTTTCTATTTCCACATCAACGTCTAGACCAGGAACGGTGACGTACCCTTTTCCATACCGATTGATTTCAATGTTTCCCAGCACCAAGTTTTTTGGAGTTTCGGCTAAAACATATTTGCCTCTTTCAGTTTCTTTGAGTGTGCCCGAAGAGGCTTCCTCTTGCAAAATTTCGTAGATAAGTGTGCGAATGCCAGCATCTGCAATTCCGAGGGCAGCGCTTACTTGTTTGTGATTCACAGCGGTTTCCGGAGCGCGTTCAAAGAGGTCAATGACTTCCTTTCTTAGGTCGCGTTTAAAATTTCCGAATTTGTTTGTTTTCTTTCCCATAATATTCTTCCGAAAGGTAAACATTCAAAAATGAAGTTGTGGGTATTTACTGTTATTTTTGGAATATGAATAACTCAATGTATGACATGCGCTTGTTGGAACGCGATGAAATGAATGTGGTGAAGGCGTTGGCGCACGACATTTGGCCGCGTGTATATGACTACATGATTTCCCAAGAGCAGATCACTTATATGCTTTCGTTGATGTATGATTTAGATCAATTGAAACAACAGTGGTTGGAAGGGGTGAAGTTTGTGTTGTTGGAAGTGGAAGGTATTCCTCAAGGATTTGCTGCATTCGAGGAAAAGGAGAATTTTGTCTTCCTTCACAAATTGTATTTACGTCCGGAAATGCAGGGTCAGGGCTTCGGAAAAAAAATGCTTCAAGTGGTCAAAGACTTTGCTGTTGAATCGAAGAAACCGAGCCTAGAGCTCACGGTTAATCGCAACAACAAATCGCTTCAATTTTATTTAGGCAACGGATTTGTGATTAAAGAAGAAAAAGATTTCGACATCGGAGGCGGATATTTCATGAACGATTATATCCTCTCGCTTGCCGTTATCGCATAGCGTCATAACTATAGGTATCATTTTGTTAACACTATGTTCATATACAAGCCGCTGAGAGGTAGTATTTTTATATCC
>CAMCUG010000208.1 GCA_945878835.1 Chryseobacterium gleum
CTTCCAACCAAACATTTTTTGTTTTAGGTGGAAATGGATTCGAGCGAGGAAAAGGAGCCGCGCTGCTCGCAAACGAATTTCCAACTACACAATTTATTTGCACCGGCGGAGGCGATACGTTGAATGAAATGCGCGCCTTGGGATTGAATTTTACTTCTTCGCAACTTACTCGAAAATGCATGCTTGATAACGGAGTCGATTCTCTTCGCGTGACGGAATTAGGGGTGGCAACCAGCACGTACGAAGAGTCGGAAGAAATTCTGGCTTATTGTATAAATAACAATTTGAAAGAAATTTCGGTGATCAGCAGCGATTTTCACCTGCGTCGCATGAGTATGGTATTCGGCGATAAGTTTCAAGAAAAAGGGATTATGGTGCATTTCTTCGGCACTGAAACCAAGGACTTTAAGGCAGAGTCGTGGTGGACCTTTGAAGCTGGGCTAATTACTACCTTCAACGAATACATCAAACTCGTGTATTACGTGTTCAAATATTAATCGATATCTCGGCGAAATATTGGTTATTTTTGACTTGAACTCTGAAATTACTCAATGAGCGAAGACCCATCAGATTACCACAACACAGGAGACCTTATCTCACGCTTCGAGCAAATGATTCAACAAAACGAATCATACTACTTCGACGTTGAACAACTTGAGGCAATTATAGACGGTTACCAAGCGAACCTCAGCTACCAAAAGGCCATTAAAGCCCTTGAATACGCATACTCTCTTTTTCCAGACAACACCGCATTAATTATCAAAGAAGTACAACTTCTTTCAGGCATTGGTCAATTGTCTAAGGCGCTTTCGCGTTTGAAAGTCCTCGAAAAATTCGAACCGAACAACGAAGAAATGCTCCTCACCATGGCCGCTGTATATAGCCAATTGCGTGAACACAACAAAGCCATTCAGTATTACAAACGCGCTTTACTCATTTGTGCTGAAGAAGAAATAGACGATGTGTATTTAGAGATTGCGCTCGAATACGAAAACCTCGAGCAATACGAAAAGGCCATCAACACCTTGAAAATAGGAATTGAACGAAGTCCGGAAAACGAGACCTTGCTTTATGAGATTGCATTTTGTTTTGAAATGGCGGGACTGCCCGCTGTGTGCGCAATCTACTTCCAAAATTTCATAGACGAACATCCCTACAGCTTTGCAGCATGGTACAACCTTGGCAACGCTTTTCAAAAACTTGATCGTTCAGAAGAATCGATCGAAGCCTACGACTATTGTTTAGCCATTCAAAGCGACTTCGCCCCTGCCTATTACAACAAAGCGCATGCACTTTTCAAATTAGAAAAATATTCCGAAGCGCTTGAAGTGCTTGAAGAGTCTTATGTGCATGAACCTCCTCAGGCTCCTATTTTCTGTCACGTGGGAGAGTGCTTCGAGAAACTGAACGACTACGACAAAGCACTATTCTACTACCACAAGAGTATTGAAACCGATGAATATTGGGCCGATGCCTATTTGGGAATTGGTGTGGTTATGGACTTGCAAGGAAAACTGGCGGAAGCCATTCCCTTCTTAGACAAAGCCATTGATTTGGAATCGAAGAATCCTGACTACGCCATTTACAAAATGGAAGTGTTGGTGAAGATGGAAAAATTCGAAGAATCTATTTCTCTTGGAGAAAAACTCGTGAAAGAGTTTCCTGAAAACGAAGAAACGTGGATGGCACTTGCCGATACTTTCTTCAAACAAGGAAACAGTGAAAAGGCATTGGAAATCATGCTAGAAGCCACATTGGTTCATTTATCGAATCCAGATATTGGATATAGAAGAGCAGTCTACCTCGTGGAGTTAGGAAAAATTCAAGACGCACAAGAACTTCTTCATTACCTCATGCAAAACGAAAGTGCTCAACTTTCAGAACTCGAAGAATACTATCCGAAAATTTTTCAATTACCGTTTTACATTCAACTCAAAAGCGACCTAGGGTTAGTGTAATTTTCACACTAAGTTAATTTAGTCGATATTCGCACAAAATTAGAAACTATGAACATTCAACTAAGCCACATGCCTAGCCGCGAGAAGAAAGAACGTCAGTTCGGACTTACGATGGTTATGGACAAAGGAATCTCTCTTCGTCAAGCCGAAGAAATGGTCTCGAGCAGTTCTGAATATATCGATATGGTGAAACTTGGATTTGGAACATCTGTATTTTCCACCCAAGTGAAAGAAAAAGTGAAGTTGTACCACGATGCGAAAATTAAGGTTTACCTCGGTGGAACCCTTTTCGAAGCGTGCTATGTGCGCGGAGAGCTGGATAAGTATCGCAAATATATCGACAGTCTTGGAATAGAAATGGTTGAGGTTTCTGACGGAAGCATGGCTTTGGATCACAAAAAGAAATGTGCGCTTATCACGGAATACGCAAAAAACTACAAAGTCCTTTCTGAAGTTGGATCGAAGGAAGAAGGCATTTTGATTAGTCCAGCGAAGTGGATTAAGATGATGCAAGCTGAATTGGACGCTGGTTCATGGAAAGTGATTGCTGAAGCACGCGAAAGCGGAAACGTGGGGATCTATCGTCCGAGCGGACAAGCGCACGTGATGCTTATCAATAAAATCTTAAGTAAGATTAACGGAAACGATATTATCTGGGAAGCACCGAAAAAACCTCAGCAAGTTTATTTCATTAAGCACTGCGGCTCGAATGTAAACCTTGGAAACATTGCAGAAAACGAAACCATTCCATTGGAGTGCTTGCGCATGGGTCTTCGTGGCGATACCTTCTTCGATTACCTTCCCGAAGAGATAGTTTCTAAAATGAAAGGATGATATGCAACACCTGCAGCCTGAAGAACTACTCAATTGGAAAAACGAAAACAGACCACACCTGTTGGTAGACATTCGTGAAGAATATGAAGTGGCTATTTGCACACTTGGAGGAATGCACATTCCAATGGAACACGTGATTGAAAAGTACCCTTCCCTTCCAAAAGAAAATCCAATCGTCTTCCATTGCAACAGTGGGAAACGATCAGATGCCTTGGTGTATATGATCGAAAAGAAATTCCCAGGAGACGCTATATACAGCCTTTCTGGAGGTGTTCAAGGGTACGCAGAACAATGCGCACCAGAAATCAAGTGTTCACTTTAATATGGAAATGATACAATCTTTTTTGCACTTCGTTCTGCATTTGAATGAAGAGCTTCCGCTTTTATTGAATGA
>CAMCUG010000209.1 GCA_945878835.1 Chryseobacterium gleum
GGCATGAATACAAAAAAGGATTTGCGAGAATTGAGTTCGGAAGAACTAATGTCCGAGTTGAAAAAACTTGGCGCTCCTTCGTTTCGTGCGAAGCAGATTCGGGAATGGATGTGGCAGCGAGGGGCTGCAAGTATTTCTGACATGCAGAATTTGCCCAAAGAATTACGTGAGGTCCTCGACGGGAAGTATTACTTGTCTCAGGCAGTCATGCATGAGCAGCAAATAAGTGCAGACAAGACCATTAAATGCGCGTTTAAAGTAGATGGAGATAAGGTGGTGGAAGGAGTGTTAATTCCTTCAACAAAGCGCATGACCGCATGTATTTCTTCGCAGGTGGGTTGCAGCTTAGCGTGTAAGTTTTGCGCAACAGGAAAGTTGAAGATGATGCGTAATTTGACTGGCGGAGAGATCTTCGACCAGGTGAATTATTTGCGCAACGAGGCGCTTACGCGATACAAGACTCCGCTTACGAACATTGTTTATATGGGCATGGGAGAGCCGTTGCTCAACTACAACAACATGATGCACTCCATCCAATGGATCACCAGTCCGGAAGGACTGGGAATGTCGCCACAGCGCATTACCGTGAGCACAGCCGGGATTGCTAAAATGATTAAAAAGCTTGGCGACGATAAGGTGAAGTTCAACCTGGCGATTTCGCTGCACGCAGCGAACGACGTGAAGCGCAGCAAGATCATGGAGATTAACGATTCGAATAATTTGGCTGTCCTATCTGAAGCATTGAAGTATTTTCATGATGCAACAGGCACACGCATTACGTTTGAATACATCATTTTCAAAGACTTCAACGATACGATCCAAGACGCTAAGGAGTTGGCTGAATTTTGCAAGCAGCTTCCAGTTAAAATAAATATCATTGAATACAATCCGATTGACGACGGGGAGTTTCAGCAGGCCAGTCCTGAGCGTGTAGAGGCTTTTGCCAAGTTCTTGGAAAGCAAGAATATGATTGTGAATGTGCGTCGCTCAAGAGGAAAAGATATTGACGCGGCATGCGGACAGTTGGCGAACAAGAACAAATCTGCCAGTGAGCGTGTTTTTAAATAACAGAGTAAAATTTAAACTAAATATTTCAACATGAAAAAATTAATATTATTCGTAGCAATCGCAGTAAGTCTTGCTTCTTGCGGCGCATGGAACGACGAGAAACGCGCAGAGGTTAAATCTGAATGCGGAAAAACGGTGGGTAGTCTTTATGCGAAAGAGGACGGCGTGAAAATTTGCGATTGCGTTTCAGCAAAGATCTCAGAGAAATTTCCGAAAGCAGATTTCAAACCAAGCGATATAAACGACCAGACGAAAGAATGCATCAAAGACGGGAAATACGTAGATATTCTAACCAAGGAATTGGAAGAGTCATTTAATCAATTAGAGAACTCTGCAGACTCGGTAACAAAAGCGGTTGAGGCTCAGATGAACGATGAAATGAGTAAGCTTACTGAGTAAATGAAACCATTCTGCGAAGATTTATTTGGGTACAAGCGCATTAAAACGAGCTCAGTAACCATTGGTGAATTAACCATGGGAGGGGATGCGCCTATTCGCGTCCAGTCCATGACTACAGCCGACACTATGAATACTGAAGCTACCGTTGCTGAGAGTATTCGCATGATTGAAGCCGGTTGCGAGTTGGTGCGTATTACAGCTCCAAGTAAAAACGAGGCTGAAAATCTTCGCAACATTCGCGAAGAACTTCAAAAAGCGGGTTATAACATTCCACTGGTTGCCGACATTCACTTCACCCCGAACGCCGCGGAAATAGCGGCTCGCATTGTAGAGAAGGTTCGTGTGAACCCGGGGAACTACGCAGATAAAAAGAAGTTTGAGGAAATTGTTTACACAGATGAATCTTACGCTGCTGAATTGAAACGCATTCGCGACCGATTCATTCCACTTGTGGAAATTTGTAAAGAACACGGAACAGCGATGCGTATTGGAACGAACCACGGTTCGCTTTCAGATCGAATTCTTAGTCGTTATGGTGACACCCCTGAAGGCATGGTGGAATCGGCCATGGAGTTCATTCGAATTTGCCTCGATTGCAATTACAAGAATTTGGTTATTTCCATGAAAGCTTCTAATCCGCAAGTGATGGTGCAAGCTTATCGTTTGTTGGTTCAAACACTTTTGGAAGCGGGTGAAGTTTTTCCTTTGCACCTCGGTGTTACAGAGGCGGGCGATGGTGAAGATGGAAGAATTAAATCGGCCATCGGAATTGGCACTTTGTTGGAAGACGGCATTGGCGATACCGTTCGTGTTTCATTGACTGAAGCACCAGAAGCAGAGATGCCTGTAGCGAAATTGTTGGTTGATCGTTATGCGAATAGAACGCTTGGATTACACATTCCTGCGGAAGAAATTCCCATTGATTTTTTCTCTTATTCAAGAAGACACACACACGAAGTTTTAAATATTGGAGGAAAAAATGTTCCGCGTGTTTTCGCGGATTATTCGAACCGCGAATCGATTACTGCGGCTTCACTTTTCGCAGTGGGTTACGCATATTCAATAGATATGGACAAGTGGAATTTGTCTGATTCGGCTTGCGATTATTTGTTTGTTGGAAAGAACACGGTGAATTTTGAAATTCCTGGAACCCTTGGTGTTGCTATGGAGTACGCAACATGGCTTCAACATAAAAATAGAGGTCGTCATTATCCAGTTTTATCTTCAAGCGAATACACCCAACCGAACGAACGTTCGGGTGAGTTGAATTTTGTTGAAGTGGAATTGGAAGATTTAACAGAAAGTTTTTTAGCCGTGTTGAAACAAGATTCAACTGTTGTGTTGTTGTTGAAGTCTTCGCATGAATATGTTGTGCAGCACAGAAGAACGGCGATTTTTCGTTTGATGAATCACGGCGTCACTTGTCCGGTTGTTCTTTCTTCCACCTACAACATCGAAGAGGAAGCGTACACGCTTTATTCTTCCACCGACGTAGGAGCCTTGTTGCTAGACGGATTGGGCGATGGCGTTCTTATTTCAAGCAGTCAATCTTCTTTGGCGAAATCGAATGCGATTGCATTTGGAATTCTTCAAGCCACGCGCACACGTATTTCAAGAACAGAATATATTTCTTGTCCGAGTTGCGGAAGAACGCTTTTCGATCTGCAAGAGACTACGGCTAAGATTCGTTCACGCAC
>CAMCUG010000210.1 GCA_945878835.1 Chryseobacterium gleum
GAGACACTGCCTTCAAAGAAACTTGTATTGATTGAATTTGGCAAACGCTCTGCCTCGCGCCATTTCGTTTCGCCCTTCTTCGAAAAGAAAATATCACCTGCATTATCACCGTCGTTCTTGTACACATAAATCATAGATCCGTCTGGAACAATGCTCAATACCGCATCATGATAAAAAGTATTCACTGCACCGGGCAACTTCTCGCAGTCGCCCCATTCGCCGGTTACAGAGTCCTTCTCTGTAAAATAAATATCCTCGTAAAATTTGAAGTCACCTTTTTCGTCAATGTTTATTCCCATGCGATCTGGCGGAGAAGTGGTATTGTCGCGACGCGAAGTAAACACCAATGTTTTCCCATCCGCGGTAATGCTAGGTGCATATTCTTCCAAACGTGTATTTACGGCACCGCCCAAGTTAGATATGGTCACATCTACTGCCTGCTCCATTTTTCGCTTAGCGAATTCGCATTCACGAATAAACTTGGTTGCCTCTTCAGCCTCGTAGGATTTCGGCTTCTCAACATTCAAAAAGGCTTTGTATTCGGCTATTGCGCGATCTAAATCGCCTGTTCTGTGGTAGCACTTCGCATAGAACAAAGTCAGTTCTTTGGTCGGAACTCCCTTCTTAATTTTCGAAGCTTTATCCAACGACTTGAATGCATCTGGATATTTTTTTAAGTTGTAATAACACTCTGCTTCGCCTAATTGCGCTTTGTAGTTCGCGGGGTCGTTCGTCAAAACTTCACGATAAATCGTAATTGCACCACGCATATTGCCTTTAATGTATTCGTGCTCTGCACTTAGCATTTTCGCTGCATTTGCTGCTACATCTACATCGCCAGTTATGGTGGAATCTGTTTGTGTGAAGGCCGTCACCGAAGTGAAAAGCACCAACATTAATCCAAGAATTTTCTTCATATAAATTTGCATTTTACTCTTTCGAAAATAAACAATCACTCACTAAGATTTAATTCTAAATGAAAAGGGTTGTGAACACCTTTCTTACCTTCGTTGTGAAAAACATTTACCATGTCAACAACTGAATCTGCGAGCAGCCACAATAACCTAGAAAACAAAAGCATTTCCGAATTATTGTTCGGAATGAATGAAGAAGACCGCTCTGTCCCTCATGCAGTAGCCCTTGCGCTTCCTCAAATTGAAAATTTAATTGCGGAAGTCGTTTCGAAAATGCAACATGGCGGAAGACTTTTTTACATGGGTGCCGGCACTAGCGGAAGGTTGGGAATTGTAGACGCTTCTGAATGTCCGCCTACATTCGGAGTCGATTTCGGAAAAGTTATTGGAATCATTGCAGGTGGCGACGGCGCCATTCGCAAAGCAGTTGAATTCGCTGAAGACGATGAAGAGCAAGGCTGGAAAGACCTTCAGACTTTCAACATAAATAAAAACGATGTGGTGGTTGGAATTGCTGCGTCGGGAAGAACACCCTACGTCATTGGAGCTTTGAAGAAATGCAACGAAGAAGGCATTTCAACCGCGTGTGTGGTTTGCAACGCGGGATCTGCTGTTGCCGCTGTTTCGAAATTTCCGATTGAAGTTGTCGTGGGTCCAGAATTCGTAACCGGAAGCACGCGCTTGAAAAGTGGCACTGCACAGAAGCTTGTTTTGAATATGCTAACCACTTGCACCTTCATTCAACTCGGACATGTGAAAGGAAATAAGATGGTTGACATGCAGCTTTCCAATTACAAATTAGTTGATCGCGGCACGCGCATGGTGATGGAAGAAACAGGGTTGAATGCCGAAGAAGCGAAAGCACTTTTGTTGAAAGAAGGAAGCGTTAGATTTGCCGTCGATTCGTTGAAAAAATAACATGCACACGTTAGAGCCTTATTATAATTGGAGGGGATTGTATTGCGCTGAGGAAGATGAGCGCTCACCTTTTTTCAATTTCGAATACTCTGAATTCGAATACAGCACAGAAATTTACGGATTCTTCATTCACCCACAGTGGGACTCTATTGGCAGTCAGACACTATTCGTAAAACTACTCTTTGCGAACTACGACGAAGGATATGCTATTGTTGAATTGATTGGTGAATGGAACGATTTGTTGTACAACGACATCATGTTTTTGAAGAGAGAGTTCGCCGATCATTTGATTAACGAAGGAATAACGAAGTTCATTTTCATTGGAGAAAATGTGTTGAACTTCCACACGAGCGACGACTGTTATTACGAAGAGTGGTTTGAAGATGTGAACGATGACGACGGTTGGATTGCCTTGGTGAATTTTAGAGATCACGTGTTGGAAGATTTTTCAAAGGCGTACATTGATCAATATTTTGTTTCGGGTGGAAATTTGAACGAAGTGAATTGGCGCACGCAACATCCGCATCAGTTCTACGAAAAAATAAGTGCGAGTGTTGTTAAACGCATTGGATAATGGAACAGAACGAACTGTTTGAAATGAATAGAACTTCATGGAACAAGCGTGTAGCAGTTCACATGAAATCTGATTTTTATTTTCTGGAAGAATTCCTGAATGGAAAAACTTCGTTGAATGAAATTGAATTGAATTTGCTCGGCGACATTCGCGGCAAATCTATTTTGCATTTGCAGTGTCACTTCGGACAAGACACGCTCTCGCTGACGCGAATGGGCGCTGAAGTAACGGGAGTTGATCTTTCAGACACGGCCATTGACAAAGCGAAAGAGCTGAATACACAAATGAATTTGAATGCAGAATTCGTTTGTTGCAATGTGTATGATTTGAAGAATCATCTCGACAAAAAATTCGACATCGTATTTACCAGTTACGGAACCATTGGTTGGCTACCCGATTTAAATCGTTGGGCGGACGTTGTTTCTCATTTCTTGAAGCCTTCGGGCAAATTTATTTTCGTTGAATTTCATCCGGTGATGTGGATGTTCGACAATGACTTTCAAACGTTGGGATACAATTATTTCAACGCCGGACCTGATATCGAAACCAGCACCGGCACTTACGCCGATCCCACTTCCGACATTGAAATCACATGCGCTTATTGGAATCATTCCACCAGCGAAGTCCTTACATCGCTTCTAGGACAAGGCCTTCAGCTGACTCAATTTCAAGAATTCGATTATTCTCCGTATGCCTGTTTCAAACACGCTGAAGAATTC
>CAMCUG010000211.1 GCA_945878835.1 Chryseobacterium gleum
CCTTGTTGCTTCGCTAAGACCGGAATGTAGCGATGCATTTCACCATACACTTCCACACATTTCACAACATCTTTGCGGTATCCCTTCAAACCACAATTAAAATCGTTCAAGTGAATGCCCGTCATTTTTCGCGTGGCCCAGTTAAACAATTTCGTAGGAATGGTTTTCGAAAGTGGATCGAAGCGTTCCTTCTTCCAACCGCTAACGACATCGTATCCTTCATCTAAAATCATGCGAGCCATAGCAGGAATTTCTTCCGGAGAATCTTGAAGGTCTGCATCTAATGTGAACACCACATTTCCTTGCGCCGCTTGAAATCCCATATGCAACGCCGCCGACTTTCCATAGTTGCGCGAAAAGCGAATGCCACGAACAGTGGGGTAGGTCTGCTTCAACTCTTGAATAACATTCCACGAATTATCTGTTGATCCATCGTCTACGAAAATCACTTCGTAAGACATCTGCTCGCGTTGCATAACCTCGTTAATCCAATGTTGCAATTCAGGAAGCGACTCGGCTTCGTTCAGAAGAGGGATGACCAGTGAGCAGTTCATGGGTTAGACTTGTTGAAAGGGATTTTTATTTTTTCTGTGAAAAACGGAAATGAATAAACCGATAAATAAATATTGAAAAAATGTCCCGACCCAAACAATGATTGAAACAAAAATTGGGGAGACGAATAGTTCAAGAAGACCGCTATTAAGCATTTCATTTGCCTGCTCTCTCGAGATACCCTCTGCGTTATTTATAGCTTTTTTCATTTCTTCCATCATGAGTACAAGAATTGAATCGTCAATGTAGCTCAATTGTATAAACGTGAAGAACATTTTCACTAGTCCGACTATCATTCCTGTTCGAAGACAAAACCACAGAGCCTTTCCGTAGTTGAAACCGACGAATAAATCCTTGTATTTGTTTATTCCAAGGGTAAGTCCGAGGACAATGACGATCACGGAAATTAATTCAAAAACGAAAGTCAGAGAAGGAAACCACATCGTTAATTGATCGCAAAGCAAATCACCTAGGGCAATGCCTATTCCGTATTTAAAAAGAATTTGGAAAACTTCCTTTCTGGAAGGTGGATTTATTAAGTTTTCTTGCGACATGTGATTGTTTTCTCTCGCAAAAGTAACGAATGATTTTGCAATGAAGCGATTCACACCTTACATTTGCGCAAAGGCAAGTCTTATACGACCAGCTCCTTTCAAATCCTCCAGGGCCGGAAGGCAGCAAAGGTAGAAAGTTGTAGCGGTGCGATATAAGGGGCTTGCCTTCTTTTTTTTTGTCTTATTTTTGGCGCCATGTCAGAATCAGCCTTCGCCACCAAATACAGATTGCGCGCTTATCGCAAGAAGAAAGTGCTAACTGCATTTCTCAAAAAACTTTCGAAAAATCAACCGAAGTCGGCCAAACCATTTATTGTTACCGCCCAGAAAGAGGCGTGGAGTAAAATCGATTGCACATCATGCGGGAATTGCTGTAGAACGATGACTCCGACTTGGAAGAAGGCCGAGGTGAAACGACTGGCTGCGCATTTAGGAATGACGTATCAGGAGTTCTTCGATAAGTGGCTGTTCATTGATGAAGCCACTGGAGATATTGTAAACACTACGCAACCGTGTCAGTTTTTCGATATGAAAAAAGGATTGTGCGGTGTGTATGAATTGCGTCCGCAAGATTGCGCAACGTTCCCGCACATGTACAGAAAAGATTTTTTCGATCAGACCGAAGTATACACTGCTAATCTTCACCGATGTCCTGCAACCCTTGTAACCATGGAAGCTTTGGAAAAGGCCATGCGCACAGTATGAGGCTCAAAGATTTTGAATATTTAATAAGGCTCAAAGCCAAAGGTGGATTAATTTTGAATAAACTCTAGGATGGTGGAAATGGATCGCGTTATTTTATCGCCTGCACAGAAAGCGTTGAGAATTAATCTCAACAAGGATATCTACGGAACCTTTGCAGAGATTGGCGCTGGCCAAGAAGTCGTACGTCATTTCTTTCGATCGGGTGGAGCTAGCGGCACCATTGCGAAGGCCATGAGTGCCTACGATAAAGACTTCAGTGATGCCATATACGGGAAGGAAGAGAATGGAAGATACGTTTGCAAAGCACGCGTAGACAATATGCTCAATCACGAGTACAGTTTGATTGTAGAGCGCTTGGATCGTGAAGATCATTCCACCAAAGAATTTTTCAGCTACGCCAATACATTTGCAACCGTTAATTTTCAGAAGACTGTTCAGGGGCACGGGTGGATGGGAGTGAAGTTTCAAACCGCTCCTGACCAGGAGCCGAATGTTGTTATTATTCATGCGCGTCTGCATGAAAGCGATGTTCTTCTTCAACAAGCAACTGTAGGAACTCTTGGAGTGAATTTACTTTATGGATCTTTTTATACATTCAAACAGCCCAAGGAATTGTTGCTTTCGTTGTATGATAATTTGAATCGCGACCAAGTTGAAATTGATACCATTCAATTCATTGGACCCGATTTCGATGATGTAGACAACCGATTAATGTCGTTGCAATTGGTGAAGAACGGAATGACTGAAGCGGTTATCTTCTCTCCAGATGGAGAGAACTTACAAGCAGCTGATGTTCTTTACAAGAAGCACATTTTGGCACTACGCGGTTCGTTCAGACCGGTAACGAAAGTGAACATTGACATGATTGCGAAGGGTTTGAAGATGTTCGAAGCCGATCGCAAAGTAGATCCAGAAAAAGTTCAGGTGCTGTTTGAAATAACCTTGAACAACTTGCGTTCAGATGGAGAAATTGATGAGCAAGACTTTTTAGATCGCGCAGAAATCTTGTGTTCACTTGGACAAACGGTATTGGTTTCCAACTACTCGAAATACTACAAGCTGGCAGAGTACTTTACGAAATACACCAACGAACGTATGGGAATTATTATGGGTACGAACATGCTCGTTGAGTTGTTCGACGAAAAGTATTACCGCAATTTGAATGGAGGGATTTTAGCAGCCTTTGGTATTCTCTTCAGCAGAGATTTGAAGATATACTTATATCCGTGGTTCGACGAAGCCACAAACACCTTGTATACAACAGAGAACTGCCCTGTGCATCCGCGCTTGCTTCCGCTCTTCCGCTACATGGT
>CAMCUG010000212.1 GCA_945878835.1 Chryseobacterium gleum
GGACTCGAACCAGGGACCCCATGATTAACAGTCATGTGCTCTAACCAACTGAGCTACTAAGGAATTTAACATTTTTAGTGGAACTCTTCGCTCCAACAAAAACAACTCCTCTTTGTCTTCAGTCTTCTGTCGTAACCAGAATAAAGCACCCGTAAGGGATTTCAAGAGAGGTGCAAATTTAACCAACATTTTTAATTCCACAACAACATTCACAAAAAAAATACTTCATTTCATTTTCTGCGATGTACTTTTGATTCTACAAAAATTGTCTATGATTCTAGCGTTTCAACTCATACTTTCCCTTTCCATTCTTATTGTCCTTCACGAACTGGGACACTTCATTCCTGCACGACTTTTCAAAATTCGCGTAGAGAAATTTTACCTCTTCTTCGACCCCTGGTTCAGCTTAGTTAAAACAAAAAAAGGAGACACCGAATACGGTATCGGTTGGCTGCCATTAGGCGGATACGTGAAGATTGCCGGGATGGTAGATGAAAGCATGGACAAAGATGCCATGGCACTTCCGCCACAAGATTGGGAATTCCGCGCGAAACCAGCTTGGCAACGACTCATCGTTATGATGGGCGGAGTGATCGTAAACATGATCGTTGGTTTTGTTCTGTACGCCATCATATTGGGTATGTGGGGTCGCGATGTTCTTCCCGTTGAAAATGTGAAGTTCGGTGTGCACGTGAACGAAACCATGAAGGCAGCCGGATTCCAAGAAGGAGATAAAATTTTAGCGCTTAACGGCGAACGTCCAGAAAGCTTCAGCGAAGTAAACAAATCACTTCTCGTCGATAATATCTCAACCGTTACCATTGAAAGAGGCGGACAGAAAATGGACATCTCCATTCCTGCAAACATTGGTCAGCAATTGGTAGACGGAGGTGTGAAGTCTGCGCCATTTTCGGTAAGACTTCCGTGTGTTGTCGATAGTGTTGTCGCTGGAAACAAAGCGGCTGAAGCGGGTTTGGTGAAGGGAGATAGCGTCATTGGTTTGGGCGATGTTCATTCCATCTACTTCAACGACATTAAAGCGGAATTGAACAACAAGAAAGGACAAACCGTTCCAATGTGGGTAAAGAGAAACGGACAAGAAACGCAATTGAATGTTGGCATTAACGACGACGGTACCATCGGTTTCATTCCGAAAGCCGACGTAAAACAATTCGGTGTAGAAACACTTCATTACGGTTTCTTCGCAGCTATTCCTGCTGGAGCGAAATGGGCGTGGGAAACATTCACCGATTACGGAAGTCAATTGAAATATTTGTTCTCTTCTTCCGGAGCTAAGCAAGTCGGCGGATTCGGATCATTCGCGAAGATGTTTCCAGACCATTGGGATTGGGCAATTTTCTGGGAACGCACAGCTTTCATTTCATTGATCTTAGCCTTCATGAACATGCTTCCTATTCCAGCGTTAGACGGTGGACATGTGATGTTCTTATTGTGGGAAATGATTACAGGAAGAGCAGTGAGTCAGAAGATACTTGAAAAGGCGCAAGTTGTAGGAATGGTGCTTCTTCTAGGACTTATGCTTTGGGGAAATATCCTAGATATTTTCAGAGCTGTAGTTGGAAAGTAAAAAACGTGTTTATATTTGCACTCCTCAAAAGTGAGGAAATGCCTAGATGGCGGAATTGGTAGACGCGCACGACTCAAAATCGTGTGTCCTCGGGCATGTGGGTTCGATTCCCACTCTGGGTACAGAGAAAGGCTTCTTCGGAAGCCTTTTTTTATGAGGTGTATTTTAAGGTGTAATACAAGGTCCTTTGGAAGGTTCTGCGAAAGGTGCTTCGCAAGGACGCTTCGCGTAGCGACCTTCCGCAGGACCTTGTGCAACATCTTTCTCAGAATCCATGAAATTATATCGTAATATTGCAATATACAAATACAATATGGGAACCACGAAAGCAGAGCTCTTCACAAAGAAACAAAACGAAACCGCTTCGTTGTTGAAAGCCATTGCGCATCCTGCACGTATTGCTATTGTTGAGTATCTAATGAATGTAGAGTCTTGTATATGTGGTGACATCGTGAATAAACTGCCTCTTGCGCAACCCACGGTCTCTCAGCATCTGAAGGAATTGAAGTCAGCTGGAATCATTCAAGGTTCCATTGAAGGAAACTCCATCTGCTATTGCTTGAATGAAAAGACCATTCAAAAATTAAAAGTCTATTTTGAAACAATAGAGAACAAAATTTCGAAACAAAATAAATGCTGCTAAACTTTTTTCTATGCAAGTAAAACTCAAATTCCTCGATCGCTTCCTGACCCTTTGGATATTCCTGGCCATGCTTATTGGTGTGGGGTTGGGCTATTTCTTTCCAAGCATTGCGAATATCACCAACAGCCTTTCAGTTGGAACCACAAACATTCCACTCGCCATTGGATTAATTCTCATGATGTTTCCGCCCCTAGCAAAAGTGAACTACAGCCTTTTGCCGAAGGCGTTTCAAGATAAAAAAGTCATGACGCTTTCGCTATTCTTGAACTGGATTGTTGGGCCCATTCTCATGTTCGTTTTAGCCATCGTATTCCTTCGCGATCAGCCGCATTACATGGTCGGATTAATTCTAATCGGACTCGCGCGATGTATTGCCATGGTTATAGTTTGGAACGACTTGGCCGGAGGAAACAGAGAATACGGTGCCTTGCTGATAGCGTTGAACAGCGTGTTTCAGGTGCTGTCTTATTCTTTCTATGCTTGGCTTTTCATTAACGTTCTTCCGAACACCTTGGGACTCGGAAACTTTAGTGTTTCTGTGCCCATGAGTGAAGTCACACAAAGCGTTTTCATCTATCTGGGAATTCCATTTCTCGCCGGATTTCTCACACGCTATTTCCTCATTCAATCGAAAGGAGAAGAGTGGTACAACCGGAAATTCATTCCGAAAATTTCACCCATTACACTTTACGCTTTGCTCTTCACCATTGTATTAATGTTTAGTTTGAAGGGTGATAAAATTTTGGAGTTGCCCTTCGATGTTTTGCGCATAGCCATTCCACTCGTCATCTATTTTGCACTCATGTTTTTCGTGAGCTTCTTCGTGAACAAATCCATGGGTGTGGACTACGCGAAGAACGCTGCCATTTCATTCAC
>CAMCUG010000213.1 GCA_945878835.1 Chryseobacterium gleum
ATTTTAGCGCACGACCGCTTGGCGTTGGCTTCGGCCTTAACCCTTTTGGAAAGCAATAGGGGAGAGCACATGCAAGTCATGGACGAGGTCATTGAAGCCATTCTACCATACACAGGAAATTCACTTCGAATTGGAATTACCGGAGTTCCCGGAGTAGGAAAATCGACGTTTATTGAAGCGCTCGCTCGCGAAGTTTTTCAAAATGAAGAAAATAAATTAGCCGTACTTTCTATAGACCCCTCGAGTCCCATTTCCAAAGGAAGCATTCTCGGAGACAAGACACGCATGAACGAATTGTCGTTGCATCCGAATGCTTTTGTTCGTCCGTCACCTTCAAGCTCGCACCTCGGCGGTGTGAACAGAAGCACTCGTGAGAGTATCTTACTTTGTGAAGCTGCCGGATACAACATTGTATTGGTTGAAACAGTAGGAGTTGGGCAGAGTGAAACTGCAGTGCATGCCATGACAGATTTCTTCTTGTTGCTCATGTTGGCTGGGGCTGGAGATCAGCTGCAAGGCATTAAGCGTGGCATTATGGAATTGACAGATTCCATGGTTATTACGAAGGCAGACAGTGGAAATGAATTGAAAGCTGAGCGAGCGAGAGGCGAGTACACTTCCGCCTTGCATTTATTTCCGCAACGCGAAAACAATTGGATGCCGCAAGTCTTTACAACGTCTTCATTGGAGGCGAAAGGAATTGATGTGGTATGGAATGAAATTGAAAAGTTTCAACGTTGGAGTATTTCTAACGGGTGGATTGAAGAGAATCGAAAAAGACAATTGGTAAGTAGTTTTGAAGAACAGATTCATCAGGTGTTTTTGCATCAGCTTCAAAGTAAGCCGCACTTCAAAGAGAAATATGAATCGACATTGAATCGAGTGATTTCGAAAGAATTGTCTGCGCACCGTGCCGCTGAAAGTTTTATTGCTTTGTTCTTCACGGCGTGATTAATTTAGCCGCATGAACGATATTCCCGGTAAAGTATTAATCCCTTTTGCATTTATTGCTTGCACGTTTTTCAACCTGTATTTTTATGTTTCGAAATTCATGAGCGAAACAAGTACGTTTTGGCTGAATGCATACGCGGAAATTCGCGCGCATTGGGTCTTGTTCATGTTTTTGAATTTTCTTGGAGTGGCTTCTGTTGCGGTTGATCACATTGTGAAATACGACAAGATTAAAAAGCCGAAGCGCACCATTCTGAATGCCTACGTTGTGCTTTTGTTAGTGGCATTTTTTACCCAGATCGTTTGGGGAATTTTAGAGATCTACATCACCGGAGAAATCAACTAACTGTATTTCTTTCGCAAGTCAATTTTTAGTTGCATCCGCTCGATTGCCAATTCAAGCAACTGCGCTGCCGCTTCCGCAGGAATATGCGACGTGACTTTATTCGCAATTGTGCTTTCGGTAATATCTGCGGTGTAAAGAAACCTTCTTAAAATCGTAGGAGCAGATTTCAATTGGACTTGAAAGAATTCGAAGAGATAATCATATCCCGTCTCAAATCCGGGTACATTCTTCATTTGAAAACCCGCCAAGGTTAAGTCCTTCAGCATCTGCCGAAAAACAGCCTCGGTTATTTGTTTTGAAGGAAGATTCACGACTCTCGTTCAAGCAGGAAAGAAGCCAGATTGCGCAAGGCCATTTTCTTTTCATCGGAAACGGAAATAGCATCTAAGTGATTCAAAGCACTGTTGTAGTATGCCTCACTTTTCGAAAGTGTCACTTCGTTTGCCTTTGATTTAGAAAATAAATAAAGGGTAGAAGTGATTTTCGCACTTGGGTCTTCTGAATTTCCGTGCAGTGCTTTTAATTCAGCTGGAATGCTTTCGTCCTCGTGATTAGCTGTGTGCAAATACAAATATGTTTTCTTATCGGAAAGAATATCTCCACCCACTTGCTTTCCAAATTTCTCAGGATCACCGTAAGCGTCTAGATAATCGTCGCGAAGCTGAAACGAAAGTCCAAGATGTTCTCCGAACAATCGTAAATGTTCTTGATCTTCTTTCGAAGCGGCAGCCGCAATGGCGCCTAGACGAAGGGCACAACCCAACAATACAGCGGTCTTCAATCGAATCATTTCAAGATATTCATCTAAGCATACATCTTCACGCTTCTCAAAGTCCATGTCCATCTGCTGACCCACACACACTTCCCAAGCGGTCTGATTGAAGCATTGAAACAGTTCAACAAATTTATCTTCCTGATTCTTCAGTAATAAATCGTACGATAAGATCATCATCCCGTCTCCGCTCAACACGGCCGCATTGATATTCCATTTTTCATGAACCGTTTGCTTTCCGCGCCGAAGCGGGGCATTGTCCATAATATCGTCGTGCATGAGTGAGAAGTTATGAAACACCTCCACAGCAAGGGCTTGTGAAATAACACTTTCCGCTTTTCCGTTGAATAGCTCGTGACTTAAAAGAGTAAGGACAGGACGAATTCGTTTTCCACCTATAGACAATAAATAGCGAATGGGATCTACTAGGTTTCTTGACTCTTGGGGAATATTCCAATGAGACAAAGCTTGTTCAACGGAATGGATATGATGATCGAATTTCATGATAAAAAGAAAATGTTGTCCTGTTTTGTTTAAAAGGGCTTAGAAGTTCAAAGATAAGCCTACTATTTTTTTGTATGTTCATGACCTTATCATTTATATTGTAAAATATTTTATTTTGCATGCGGAAATTGTACACTTCAGTATTTCTCTTTAGCGCATTCCTTGGACTGAATGCACAAGACAAACAACAAACTTTTTTGTTGAATCCAGATATCATTCAAGTCGAATACTTGGGAGAGACAGTTGCCTTGCGTGACTTTGTTGCAGACCCGAGTTTTCCGAATGAACAAACGAAGGAAAATAAAATTGGCTATCACCCAAAGAAGAGATGGTCATTATATCCAGAAATTAATCCAGATGCCTTGCCCAAGGGAATGGACCCTGCCTTGCAAACTGAATATCCTCATCCTGCAGCAGATGACAGGGGCTTAACGCTCTCCTTCAACGGTATTGGGAACACGAGTGTTAGCCCTGCCGACCCATCTGTAGATGTTGGACCTAA
>CAMCUG010000214.1 GCA_945878835.1 Chryseobacterium gleum
CGCAGAGGTACCTATTCAGGACGCGACGGTTATTTCACTTTGCCAGTCATGGTTGGGGATACGCTTTTCTTTTCGTGCACGGGATTGAAAGATTCCTTTTTTGTTATTCCTGCTGACTCGAAAGAAAATCAGCTTTCCATGGTTCAAGTCATGAGCATGGAAAATTACATGCTTCCAACAGCATACATCCTGCCCTATCCTTCTCGAACAAGATTAAGAGCTGAGATACTCTCACTGGATTTACCCGGAGATGAATACGTTTCCTTTCATCGTGAGGGAAATGACATTGTGAACTACGATGGAATGCTTGACTTCAGCGCGCAGTCTTATCGTTCTGCCTCTTCACAAATTCAAAACAGGTATACCAACGGTTTTTATTCGGGTGGAAATTTATTGAGCAAAGACGCTTGGGGTAACTTCATGCGTTCGTTGAAGAGTGGTGATCTAGATTCTCAACAGTAAGAAACATGCGGAAAGGAATTTTATTTTTATTACTAATTCTTGTTTCGTCAATCGCCTTTTCGCAATCAGCAACTATTCGTGGGACCATTAAAAACAGCTCTGGAGAATCGGTTCCCGGTGTTATTATTACTTGTAAAGAGTTTCCTACCGTAGGAACGTCCTCCGACAACCGAGGAGATTTCTCTTTGGTGGTGAAATCTGAAACCACCTTAACGATACTCTTCAAAGGCTTGGGCGACGCGCCTGTTCAAAATGAATTCTATTTGAATAACGGCGATGTAAAAGAGATTGAAGTGCTTCTGGATAATTCGTTGACAACGACCACCTTTGAAATTTTCGATAAAGGTAAACGCGAAGGAGGCTTCCGCGAAATTGAATTGAAACTTCCAACCAAACTTCCAGTTATGAATCAGGGTATTGAAGGATACCTCATTCAAGCAGCGGTGAACATGCCTTCCGAATTGAGCTCAAGCTACAGCGTTCGCGGAGGAAGTTTCGACGAGAATCTAATTTACGTGAACGACATTCAGGTCTATCGCCCTTTTTTGGTTCGAAGTGGTCAACAAGAAGGAATGAGTTTTCCGAATCCAGATATGGTCAGTTCCATCAACTTCTCAGCTGGCGGATTCCAAGCAAAGTATGGCGACAAGATGTCTTCTGTGCTGGACATTCAATATGCACGTCCAGATAGTCTAAGTGGTAGTTTTCAGGCGGGACTATTGGGAACTCAGCTGCAATTAGGCGGTTGCAATAAGAAAGGGACATTCACCCATAATTCTGGATTTCGATATAAAAATTATTCGTACGTTTTGAATTCATTGGATGTTGCTGGTGATTACAAACCGCGCTTCAATGACTTTCAGACTTATTTAACATACCGTCCGAAGACGAAATACGGCCCTTGGGAATTCAGCTTTTTGGGAAACTATTCGAGTAATCGTTACAACTTCATTCCACAAACGAGGCAAACCGATGTGGGAAGTATTAACGAAGCGTTGCGTTTGACGGTTTATTTTGAAGGACAAGAAATTTCGAAGTATGATACTTATTTCGGAGCGTTTTCCACCCGATACAATCCGAATGAACATTCGCAATTGAGACTAACGTTCAGCGCTTTCAATACAGATGAAAGCGAGAAATTCGATGTGTTAGGCGCTTATCGCTTAGATGAATTGGATCGTGATTTAGGGTCAGATAAGTTCGGAAGTGTTCTCACGAATCGCGGTGTAGGAGCTTTTTTAGAGCACGCCAGAAACAACCTCAATGCGCAAGTTTATCAGGTTGCTCACAAAGGATTTGTAGATTACGTGAAGCAGCACCACCTTTTGGAATGGGGAATGGATGCAAACATTGAACACATCAATGATGTCCTTAGCGAATGGACATTAATAGACTCCTCCGGCTATGCCACGCAGCACCCAAGAGACTCAATTGCTTACACCAATCCGAATGCACAAGGGAATCAGTTTATTCCCATTCAAGATCGCGTTAAAGCGAACAATCAGATTACCAGCAATCGCGTGAATGCTTTCTTACAAGACACTTGGAGACATGCAATGAAGAACGGAGCAACATTTACAGCAACAGCAGGACTTCGCGCCAATCACTGGACCTTCAATGATCAAACTGTTATTAGTCCACGTGTGAACATTGCCTTTAATCCAACTTGGATTAAGCAACGCTTGAATGAAAATGGAAAGTTGGATTCGTTAAGAAAAGATATCATTATTCGCGGAGCTGCCGGGTATTATTACCAGCCGCCGTTCTACCGCGAGATGCGCGGATTCGATGGAAAAGTTAATCCCAACATTCGTGCTCAAAAAAGCATACACTACGTTCTCGGCGCCGACTATGTATTCAATTCATGGGGACGTCCGTTTAAGTTGGTAACAGAATTGTACTTCAAGAAAATGGACAACATTATTCCATACGAATTGGAGAATGTTCGTCAGCGTTACTTCGCAGTGAACAGTGCAAAGGGTTATGCCTATGGAACAGATGTTATGGTGAATGGTGAATTCATTCAAGGCGTGCAGTCGTGGTTCCGTATGTCTTACTTAAAAACCATGGAGGACATTAACAACGACTCGTACAACATTTATTTGAACAGCGACGGAGATACCATTTACAACGGATATACCTTGAACAATGTCGCTGTAGATTCCATTACGCAGTATCCTGGATTCGTTCCTCGTCCTACCGACCAACGCATAAGTGTTTCCCTCCTCTTCCTCGACGAAATGCCGAATCATGAAGAGTATAAGGTTATGTTGAATTTTTACTTCGCCACTGGCTTGCCCTACGGAATTCCCGATCAGCAGCGTTACAACGACATCTTCCGCACACGTGCTTATCTGCGCGCAGACCTTGGCTTGTCGCGTGATATGTTTGTGAAGCACAAAAACAAATTCTTCGATTCTGGAAACATAGCCCTTGAAATCTTCAACCTCATGGGCGTGAACAACATCATTAATCACCAGTGGATTGAAGATGTGAATGGAAGACAATATGGTATTCCGACTTATTTGACTGGAAGAAGGATTAATCTGAGGATGACGCTTTCGTTCTGAAAGAACACAAACTTCGATTGATGACAAATGTCAATTGCT
>CAMCUG010000215.1 GCA_945878835.1 Chryseobacterium gleum
GTGCTTGTGACTTCATAAATTCCCATATCTACCCCAAGGAACGATGTGAATCCAGACGTCAAAGGATTTCCATTTAACGTCCATTCGTTGTTCACCGCTGGTCCATCACTCACTTCGTTAAGCGTGAGCTGTTGCGTTTCTCCAATACATAAAATAGTTGAAGTAGGAGTGAGCGTCATTTGAAAATTCTGGAAGTCAAGTTCAACAGGTGTGCTAGGAGCAATACAAATGTCATTCGGACAAGTCAGCGAATAAACGCCATCAGCAGTTGCTGTGTATGAATCAGAGATTTCTCCTGCAATATCAACGCCATTCATTTGCCATTGATACGTGCTGCAAATACTGGTTGTACTGAACACCGTTGGTGAATTGTCGCAAATAACGTCGTCTAAATTGGGCGTGACATTTAATGTGCTTAACGGAATAACATTCACCATTGCGCCATCTATTAAAGTATCTGCCGAACATCCGTTGCTCGCAATAAGCGAATAGGTATAAACTCCAGGGGCATTGTAACAAAGGGTCGGAGCAATGCTGTCTATAAGAGGATCAGCAACACCATTGACAAGCCACGTCCACAAACCTGGATTGCCTGCGGAAGTATTAGTTACTTGCACACAATCTCCCACACACACACTATTTTCGGAAAGACTGAAACTAACGGTAACAGGCACATCGCTGTTGTTAGATACACCCGGAGAAGGAGGCAAAGTTCCTGACACCCATGGGTTCACGCCGTCGCAACTTCTGAAGACAGTAAGACCGTCGTTATTTGCTTGTCCAGGTACCGTTTGAATCTGTGTGAAAACAGGGAGTATTGGCACAGTGAATTGCGGACATATGCCAAAAGAATTCGTTGTGAACGAGGTTTGCTGATTCCATTGTCCGCCGCCCCATACAATACCGTCGATAATGGTTCCAACATTATCAAACAATAAAAGTTGTTCTGCGCTATTGGTGAGAATTCCAACTTGTGCATTCGGTCCCGTGGTGCATCCGCAGGTTCCAATGTTCACATCAACAGGCACTCCCGAATTCGAAGAGCCAATAACAATGAATCCGTTCCCTGGTATAGTTGTGCCCGCAGGCATGGTTACGGAGAAGTCTCCATCTGAAAGTATATAACACTCAATGTTCCAAGCGAACGGACAGTTGTTATACAATTCAATCCACTCAGCCGTATTCGGCGTACAGCTTCCGTCACATGCGCCAGCAGCATTCACCATGACTTCATTAATAACCACACACTGACCAAAACTGGTTGTGGCAAAAAGAAGCAAGGCCGTTAGAATTGAATACAACTTCATCGTGCAAATGTAAGAGGAAGATGCTTTGTAATTCCTATCACACAAAGGAAGAATTTGGCTTCGTACATTTGCGCTATGAAATATTCAAGTTTACTATTGTTCGTGGCGCTATTCTTTAGCGCTTGTTCTTCAAACGGAGGAAATCCTGTTCTTGATGCGAAATCGTTTTCTGAAAAGCTGAAAGCAACGCCAAATGCGGTTTTGCTTGACGTTCGCACGCCTGAAGAATTTTCGAAGGAATATATTGAAGGGGCTTTGTTAGCCGATTGGAACAGCAATGATTTTCAGCGTAGAATTGATGCCATTGATAAGAATGATCCCGTCTTCGTTTATTGTTTAAGTGGTGGAAGAAGTTCCAATGCTGCTGCAGCTATGCGCAAACAAGGTTTCAAGGAGGTGTATGAACTTCAAGGTGGGATAATGAAATGGAAATCTGCGGGCCTGCCTGTTGTTTCAGGAAAGGTGAGTACTTCCGGCGGAATAAGTTCCGATGAATACAAGACTCTTGTTTCGGGTGGAAATGTACTGGTCGATTTTTCTGCCGAGTGGTGCGCTCCTTGCCGCAAGATGAAACCTTATTTGGAAGAACTAGCAAAAGAAAATCCTTCGTTGAAAATTGTAACAATAGATGTAGATCAGAATCCGAACATTGCTGCAGAGCTGGGTGTAGATGCTCTTCCAACGTTAAAATATTATTCATACAATGAAATGAAATTCTCGAATGTCGGATTCCTTTCAAAAGATGAATTGAAAACTAAATTGGGATTGTAATTCCAAATACATACAAAGAAAAAACGCCCTCTTCGGAGGGCGTTTTCACTTCAACATAAACTAAAATTATTTTTTGTAGAACGGAAGTGAAACCACAACGGCTTTCAACGATTTTCCACGAACTAAAATAAATACCTCTGTGCCAAGAGCAGTCATTGATGTTGGCACGTAACCCAATCCAATTGCTTTTTCCAAGCTTGGACTTTGTGTTCCGCTTGTCACAATACCCACAACGTTTCCGCTCGCGTCTGCGATTTCATAATCGTGACGAGGAATTCCTTTGTCTATCATTTCGAAAGCCACAAGCTTGCGCGTAATGCCCGCTTCTTTCTGTGCTTTTAAATTCTCAGAATTCAAGAAAGGCGAACTGAACTTCGTGATCCATCCCAATCCAGCTTCAAGCGGAGAGGTCGTATCATTGATATCGTTTCCGTACAAACAGAATCCCATTTCCAAACGTAAGGTATCTCTTGCTCCTAAACCAATCGGCTGAATGCCTTGTGCTTCGCCTGCTGCAAAGATTTTATCCCACATGTCGTTTGCCGCTTCATTCGGAAAATATATCTCGAATCCGCCTGCACCGGTATATCCCGTGGTTGAAATAACAACGTTTTCAACGCCAGCAAATGTTCCAATTTTGAACGTGTAATACTCCATATCGCTCAACGTCATGTCTGTCAACGATTGCAATGCCGCTGTAGCTTTCGGTCCTTGAACAGCCAACAACGAAGTGTCATCAGACTTGTTCACCATGGTTGCTCCGAATTCTTTGTTTAATTCAGAAAGGTGGTTCCAATCTTTGTCAATGTTCGAAGCATTCACCACCAACAAATACATTTCTTCGTTCGCGCGGTAAACCAAAAGATCGTCAACAATTCCACCTGTCGCATTCGGCAAGCAGCTGTATTGCACTTTTCCGTCGAACAATTTAGAAACATCGTTAGAGGTTGCGTATTGAATTAGATCGAAGGCGTT
>CAMCUG010000216.1 GCA_945878835.1 Chryseobacterium gleum
GGTGAACGTGTTTCGAATTTTCCATTGATACGAAGATGACTTGAAACTTCGCTTCAGAAAGCGTCGCATTCAAATTTTATTCAGATTGAAATGTTGAGTGTATCTTCACAAGAAAAACATGAACGTTTCAAAAGCTGGCATGGATCCAGGATCGTTAGTGTACGTTGGCGATCCAAAAACAGAGAAGGTTCAAATTGATTTTATTCAATACACTTCTGAACTTGTTCAAGAATCGCTGTCCATTCAAGCAGCAGAAATATCGTCAATGCTCCGACTAGAAGGGGTCAATTGGATTTGTGTTTCTGGCGTGCATGAACCAGATATTATTCAAGAAATCGGCATTCAATTCAATATTCATGCGCTGGTACTCGAAGATATAATGAATACCCATGGGAGACCAAAATTCGAGTTGGAAAACAACTGCGCGTTTATCTGTGGAAAGATGCTGGAACCGAATGAAAAACGCGGGGTGAAGTCTGAGCAATTCAGTATGATTGTGACAGGAAATACATTGTTGTTTTTTCAGCAAGAAGCAGGCGATACGCTAGATCAGCTGCGCGAACGTATTCGCAGTGGTCGTGGGAAGATACGTTTGAAAGGTGCAGAATATTTGAGTTATTTGATTCTAGACAATATCGTAGACAACTTCATTCAATACAGCCACCTTCTGACCAACGAAATAGAAGTTCTTGAGTTATCTGTCTTGAATAACCCTAAACCAATTGTATTGAGCCATATTGTGCGCATGAAAAAACGCATTATGAATTTCAAGCGAAGCATTGATCCCTTGAAGGAAGCAATCAACAGCATGCAGAAAGATGTTTCAGATGAAAATAAAAAATATTTTCGCGACCTCTATGATCACATTGTGCTCGAATCTGAAAACATTGCCATGTATCGTGAAACGCTTATCAATCTGCTTTCGCTTTACCACAGTCAATTGGGACAGAAAACCAACGACACCATGCGCACGCTCACTGTTATTAGCAGCATTTTCGTTCCGTTAACATTCATTGCCGGAGTATATGGAATGAACTTCAAGAACATGCCTGAATTGGAATGGCACGACGGCTATTTTTACGCCTTAGCACTTATGGGTGTCGTAGGTATTGGAATGTTTATTTTCTCTATTCGAAAGAAATGGTTGTAAAATGGCTTTGCGTAAGCATTTACACACTAAAATTGCAAAAAATATTAAGCGCGGTATCGACTAATGAACACGAAGTACAAAGATTTAATTGACCAGACATTTGAGTGGCCTCAGGAAGAGTTTCAAATGGAAAATGATGAATTGGTTTTTCATGGAATTCCAATGATGGATTTGGTAAAGAAATTCGGGTCTCCCTTAAAATTTACCTATTTACCTAAAATTACTGAGAACATTAATCGCTCGAAAGAGTGGTTCGACAAAGGAAAACAAGAAGTCGGCTATGAAGGTGAATACCATTATTGCTATTGCACAAAGAGTTCTCACTTCCGATACGTGTTGGAAGAAGTGTTGAAGAACAAAGTTCATTTGGAAACATCTTCGGCTTATGACATTGATTTGATCAAGCGTTTGTACACGTTGAAGAAAATCACGAAAGAGCAAACAATAGTGTGTAACGGATTCAAGAAGGAAGAATACGTGCAGCGCATTTTAGATTTGAAGGAAAATGGATTCGAGAATATTATTCCAGTTATAGACAATGCTTATGAATTGAATGTGTTTAAAGAACGAGCTACATCGCCTTTGAACATTGGAATTCGTATTGCGAGTGAAGAAGAACCGAAGTTCGAATTCTACACTTCACGTTTAGGTATTGGTTACAAGAACATCACGAAGTTCTACAAGAAAGTCATTCATGACGATCCGAATTTGAAATTGAAAATGCTTCACTTCTTCATCAATAGCGGAATTAAAGACACCGCCTATTATTGGAACGAATTGGTGAAGTGTTTGAAAGTGTATTGCGAATTGCGTGAGATTTGTCCAACCCTCGATAGCTTGAACATCGGAGGCGGCTTCCCCATCAAGACTTCCATTGCATTCAGCTTCGACTATCAGTATATGGTTACTGAAATCTTAAGACAGATCAAAGCAGCTTGTGAAGATGCTGGAGTTCCTGTTCCGAATATCTTTACTGAATTCGGTTCATTCACCGTTGGAGAAAGTGGTGGAGCGATCTATAAAATTTTATATCAGAAAGAACAGAACGATCGTGAGAAGTGGAACATGATTGACTCATCCTTCATGACAACATTGCCGGATACTTGGGCGATAAACAAAAAATTCATTATGCTCCCTCTCAACAATTGGGACGAAGTATATGAGCGTGTGTTCTTGGGTGGATTGACTTGCGATTCAGACGACTATTACAATTCTGAGCAGCACACGAATGCTATATACTTGCCGAGATTTTATCCTGATCAAGACCAGTACATTGGATTTTTTAACACAGGCGCTTACCAAGATACCCTCGGTGGTTTTGGAGGAATTCACCACTGCCTTGTTCCTCAACCAAGACATATCTTAATAGATAGAGACGCAAAGGGGAAGATTAAGTACAAAGAATTTGCACCCGAACAAAAACCAAAAGACATCTTAGAAATTTTAGGATACTACAATGATTAAAAGAAACTCCGGTATTCACCTTGTTGTTGTTCTGATATTAATTATATCAGCATTTACCTATAAGAATGGTATTCTCAATGTCGTGAAGCAATTTCCGTATGTCGCATACATGGCAGAGTCTGTCTTTCGAATTGTAATTACGGTTTTAATCACAGATATCATTCATCAGATTGTGGTGCTTTTCTATCGCTCTGAATTGGTGGGCAAGCGAGACAATTTCCTTTACGGAATTAGGCACATTAAAACCGTTCTTTTCTCGCTATACGCCGGTCTTCTGCTTCTTGCCGTGTTAGACATTTCCTTGGAAAAAGCACTGACAACCTTGTCGCTTTTAGCAGCGGCGATTGTCTTGATAGCGAAAGACTATATTTCGAATTTCATCAATGGAATGTACATGACCTTTGCC